>NZ_JBFAJA010000044.1:0-106509 GCF_040654975.1 Dactylosporangium sp. NPDC050588
GGCCGCATGGTCACCTACGACGTTACGGATATTTCGCCCGACGCCTCATTTTTGGAGATGTTGGACGTTCTAGGGAGCGAAGGAGCGATCCGTGTCCACGAGCCCCCAGCGGAGCACCCCGACCCAGGACTCGGTCCGCCGCCAGAACCTGGGCGCGCTGCTGCGATACGTGCACGTCAGCGGCGACACGTCCCGCGCCGAGCTGACCAACCAGCTCGGTCTCAACCGCAGCACCATCGGCGCCCTCACCGCGGACCTCGCCGGCGCCGGGCTCATCGACGAGGGCATGCCGCGGGAGACCGGCCGGGCCGGTCGGCCGTCGCTGGTCGTGCGGCCGAGGTCGTCGTGGGTGTACGGCTACGCGATGAGCATCGAGGTCGACCGGCTGCGCGCGGCGCGGGTCGGGCTCGGCGGCAAGGTCCTCGACAGCCGCGAGCTGCCCCGCCCGCACGGCACGGCGGTCCGCGACACCGTCGCGACGCTCGCCGGGTTCGTCCGCGACATGCAGCGCACGGTGTCCGCGTCAGGGCCCGGCGGCGCCGTCTTCGTCGGCAGCGGCATCGCCGTGTCCCGCATGATGCGCCACGCCGACGGCACCGTCCGCATGCTGCCCGCCGGGGCGCTGCTCGGGCCCGGCCTCGACGGGTGGTCGGAGCTGGGGCTGGACCGGGAGCCGCTCGTCGGCAACGTGGCCGACCTCGCCGCGCTCGCCGAGCACACCCGGGGCGCCGCCGCCGGCCTCGACAACGTCGTCTACCTGCACGGCGACGCCGGCATCAGCGCCGGGATCATCGCCGGCGGGCGGCGCGTCACCGGACACGGCGGTCACGGCGGCGAGGTCGGGCACATGGTCGTCAACCCGCAGGGCCGCGACTGCGGCTGCGGCTCGCGGGGCTGCTGGGAGACCGAGATCGCCCGGCACGTGCCGCTGGACCGCGCCGGCGTCCTCGCGGCCGTCGAGGCGGCCCGGCGCGGCGACCCGCCCGCGCGCGCCGCGGTGCGCCAGGCCGCGGACTGGCTCGGCTTCGGGGTCGCCAACCTGGTCAACGTCTTCAACCCGACGGCGGTCGTCTTCGGCGGCGCGCTGCGGGAGCTGTACCTGACGGGCGCCGCCCACGTCCGGGGGCGCCTCTCGACGATGGCGCTGCCGGCCTGCCGGGAGCACGTGCGGCTGCGGACGCCGCTGCTCGGCGACGACGCCCCGCTGGTCGGCGCGGCCGAGCTCGCCTTCGAGCGCCTCCTCGCCGACCCCCTGGAAACCGCCGACAGCTGACCGGCTCCGGCGCTGGCGCTGAAGCCGGCTTCCGGAATCGGCCGGCGGGTGACCGTACGGAGGAGCGACAAGATCATCGCTGGGGCCGCAGAATGGTCCGCCGTGACCCCCGAACGGTGCCCGTGCTGCGACCACGACCTCGTCACGACCGGCACGGCACCCGCGTGGTGCCCCGCGTGCGAGTGGAACCTCGGCGCGTTCGACGCGCGCCGGGCACCGCGGACGTGGGGGCTGCGGGCCGGTGACCGGGCCGATCACTGGCTGGCGTTCCGGCTCAACCGGCGCCTGTACGACTCCCTCGCCGGTCGCGACGTCGGCGGGCGCGGCAACCCGGTGGCCCGGGTCGCGATGCTGCTGCTCGCCGCGCCCCTCGCGCTGTTCCCGCCGCTGGTGCTCGTCACCGGCGTCTACCTGACGCTCAGCGGCATCCCGTTCGGCCCGGTCGTCGGCCCGGTCCTGCTCATCGGCCTGATCTCGGCGGCCTGGCCGCACCGCCGCGACCGGCACTGGCAGCCGTGGATCGTCGACCGGGCCGCGGCGCCGGCGCTGTTCGCCCTCCTCGACCGGGTCGCCGCGGCGGCCGGCGCGCCGATGCCGCACGAGGTGCGACTGGACCACGACATCAACGCGTACGTCACCGTGCGCGGACTCCGCCGGCGCCGGACGCTGTCCATCGGGCTGCCACTGTGGGCGTCCCTGGAGCCGCAGGAGCGGATCGGGCTGCTCGCGCACGAGCTCGGGCACTTCGTGAACCACGATCCCCGCCGCGGCGTCGTCGTCCGCACCGCCATCGGGGTCCTGCGGAACCTGCTCGACATGCTCGCTTCCACGCTCCGGATGGGCATCTGGATGCTGCCGCTGGTGGTCGTCGTGAGTCCGGTGCTGTGGCTGCTGTCCACGGCGCTGCTGATCCTGTCCGGCCGGGACAGCCAGCGCGCCGAGTACCTCGCCGACCAGGTCGCCACCCGGGTCGCCGGCTCCGCTGCGATGGAAGGCCTGTTCGACGGCCTGGTCGTCGCCGGCGGCCTGCCGGCGGCGATGGCGGCCGGTCACCACCGCCACGCCGACCCCCACGCCTGGCGGGCCGCCGCCGGCCGGCTGCGCGGCGCGGCGACCCTGGACGCCGAGCGGACGCTCACCCTCAGGCACCAGGCGGCGCTGCTGGACTCACACCCGCCGACCGGCCTGCGCCGCCGGATGGTCCGGTCATGGGCCGTCCACGAGCCGCGGGTCGCGCCGTCCGACCAGGAGTGGACGGCGATCGACCACGACCTCAGCCCGTGGTACGCGAAACTGGCCGCCCGCCTCCGCGGCTGACGTCCCGCGGGGCCGGTCGCGCCGGCCCGGGCCCGCAGGGGACTAGCGGACCAAGGCGGTCAGCGCGTCGGGATCGTCGAAGTCGTCGGTGCCGGTGGCGTCCGGGTCCGCCGGTTCGGTGGCGAAGAGGGTGAGGGTGGCGCCCGGCCGCAGCGACTCGCGCAGCGCCGTCAGGTCATCCCCGGGCCCGACCCGGTGCCAGCGCCGCTCCCCGCCCGACCGCTCCAGCAGCGGCAGCGCCGTGCCCGCCGCGGCCACCCGGTCAGCCACCTCCGACCACCACGCGTCGCCGGCGACGGGCAGCGGCGGCACGACGGGGACGGCGCGCTTCGACACCTCGAGCAGGCTCGCCCGCTCCTGCGGCCGGCTCGGCAGCGGCGCCAGCCCCGAGCGCAGCAGCGCGGCGTACACCCGGCGGCGGACCCCGAACACGGCGACGCCGAGCAGCACCACCAGCGTCAGCCGGGCCACCAGGATCGGGATCATCCACCGCAGGCGCACCTCGAAGCCGTGCGCGGCCAGCAGGTCCGCGTGGGGCAGCGTCGCCCCGGCCACGAGGGTGGCCGCGGCGCCGATCTGGAACACCGTGAGCGTCGTGGTGCGCAGGACCGCGGCGGGCTCCTCGCCGAGCTCCCGCACGGTGGCGGCGCCGAGCAGGAACCAGCCGAAGACGGCGGCGAGCAGGACGAAGAACAGCACCAGCTCGGCCGTGCCGAGCCCCTGCCCGGCCGCCAGGACGTGCAGGTCGGGCGACGGCAGCGCGGCGCGGACCCGCAGCACGTACGCCAGGTCGTCCGCGGCCACGGCGGCGAAGACCCCCGCCACGGCGAGCAGGCCCCACGTGGCCCACTCGACCCGTGCGCCCGCGCCGCCCGCGGCGAGCCGGAACGGCGGCCGGACCGCCGCGACGTCCTGCGTCATACCCGCCACCCGCCCGCCACCGCGTGGAGCCGGTCGGCCGCGGGCACGTCGCCGGTCGTGACCGCCCAGCGGTCACCGGCGACCAGCGCCGCGGGCAGGCCCGCGAAGCCGCTGGCGATCACGGTCAACCGCTCCGACTCGACCCAGGCGTCGCGCTGCGCGTTGTCGTCGAACGTCACCGCCGTGACGTCGAAGCCGCCCTCCTTGCAGGCGACGGTCTCCCGCGTCCCGGTGGCGTGCTTCGGCTCCGCAGGCGGGCAGCCGAGGAACGCGGCGAGCGCGGCGGCCGACGGCGCGTCGGCCGCGTCGGACTCACGGCCGGACGCGATGCCGTAGGCCGCGATGACCGCGACGGCGACCAGCGTCCACAGGTAGCGTTGGAAAGACACGCGCGCACTGTACAGCTGCAAGGTCCACCGCGGTGACCGCCGGCGAGAGCCGAACCGCCGCCTGGGCGGGACGCCGCGGAATTCCCTGGCACCGCCTGTCGATTTCGGTGCCGCCCGCATCGTCGTACAGGTAAACGGCCGCATGGAAGGGACAGCACGTGGCGAAGTACCTGATTCTCATCTACGGCGACGAGCAGCGCTGGGACGCCGAGACCCCGCAGGAGCTGCGGGCCAAGGACGAAGGGCACCGGGCGTTCGCCGCCACCGGCGGTGCCCGCGTCCTCGCCGGGCACGAGCTGGAGTCGTCCTCGACGGCGACGACGCTGCGCGGCAACGACGGCGAGGGACTGCTGACGACCGACGGGCCGTTCCTGGAGGCGAAGGAGGCGCTCGGCGGCTTCTACGTCATCGAGGCCGCCGACCTCGACGCGGCGATCTCCCTGGCGGCGCTGCTGCCGGAGCTCGCGTCCGGCCACGGCGGCGTCGAGATCCGGCCGATCGTGGACCACGGGTGAGCGACGCCGTCACCGACGCCGTCACCGACGCGCACCGTCGCGAGTGGGCCCGCGTGCTCGCCGCGACGGTGCGCGTCACCCGCGACCTCGACCTCGCCGAGGAGTGCGTCCAGGAGGCGTACGCGCAGGCCCTGCGCACCTGGCCCGCCGACGGCGTCCCGGCCCGTCCCGGCGCGTGGCTCACGACCGTCGCCCGCAACCGCGCCCTCGACGCCCTGCGCCGCGAGTCCGCCCTGCGCCGCGCGCTGCCGCTGCTGGTGCCGGTGCCCGAGGCCGGGGAGCCCGCGCCCGACGGCCGGCTGGAGCTCATCTTCACCTGCTGCCACCCTGCCCTGTCGCGGGAGGCGCAGGTCGCGCTGACGCTGCGGCTCGTCTGCGGGCTGACGACCGCGGAGGTGGCGCGGGCGTTCCTCGTGCCGGAGGCGACGATGGCCGCCCGGGTGACCCGCGCCAAGCGGAAGATCAGCGCGGCCCGCATCCCGTTCCGGGTGCCGTCGCCGGACGAGCTGCCCGTGCGGGTCGGTGCCGTGCTCGAGGTCGTCCACCTCGTCTTCACCACCGGTCACACCGCGCCCGTCGGCGAGCAGCTGGTCCGGCAGGACCTGGTCGACGCCGCGATCGGCCTGGCCCGGGTGCTGCGGCTGCTGGTGCCGGGCGACGCCTCGGTCGCCGCCCTGCTGGCGCTGATGCTGCTGATCGACGCCCGCCGGGCCACCCGCGACGCCGGCGGCCGGCTGCTCCTGCTGTCCGAGCAGGACCGCACCCGCTGGGACGCCCGCCAGATCCGCGAGGGCACCGACCTGCTGACCTTCGCGCTGCGCCGCAGCCCCCCGACCCGCTACGCCGTCGAGGCCGCGATCGCCGCCGTCCACGCCGAGGCGCCCTCGTGGGAGGCGACCGACTGGCAGGAGATCGTCGCGCTGTACGACGTCCTCCTGCGCCTCTGGCCGTCGCCGGTCGTCGCGCTGAACCGCGCGGTCGCCGTCGGCCTGCGCGACGGTCCCGCGGCGGGGCTGTCCGCGCTCGCCCCGCTGCTCGACTCGCCGTCGCTGTCGACGTACGCCTACCTCAGCGCGGCCCGCGCCGACTTCCTCCGGCGGCTCGGCCGGCTGCCCGAGGCCGCCGAGGCGTACGCGGAAGCCCTGGCCCTGACCGGCAACGACGTGGAGCGCGCCTTCCTCGCGGCACGCCTCGCATCGCTCACGCCGTGACGAGGTCGTTCGCGGTGCGCAGGACGGGGGCGGTGCGCCAGGCGGGGGAGTCCGGTGCGGGCAGGTCGGAGCCGGTGACGCGCAGGGTCACCGAGGCGCCCGGCAGCAGCGTCACGAGCTGGTCGTCGACCGTCGCAGAGGGGGAGAGACGGTCGGCGAACAGGGTCAGGTCGCGCACGAGCGTGCGGGCGGTGATCTCCACGTCGGCGCCGCCGTCGAACGGCCGGACGGTCACGTCGACCGAGGCGGCCGGGTAGGCCAGGTCGACGTCCTCGGCGAAGAACCACACCGCGCGGTCGGCGGTGATGAGCTCCGCCGACGGCGAGTCCGGCGTGACCACGTCCGCGGGCAGCGGCAGGGTCACCGACCCGAACGCCGGCACGTCGAGCGTGACCGTGGTCTTCGCCCTGATGTCGCCGGTGAAGGAGATCCGCTGTACGTCCAGCTGGGCCTGCCAGGGCAGCGCCGAGTCGTTGACGGCGACCAGCGCCGGTGCGCCGTCGCGCGGCTGGAAGGTGAGGAGGCGGTCGGCGTACACCCGCCGCAATGCGAACCAGAGCGGCTTGCGGCGGCCGTCGCCGTCCACGGCGGACCACGACGTGACGGGCCAGTTGTCGTTGAGCTGCCACAGGATCGTGCCCATGCACAGGGGGCGCAGCGAGCGGAAGTGTTCGATCCCGAACGTGATGGCGCGGGCCTGGTTGAGCTGCGTCGCCCAGTGCCAGTCGGCGAAGTCCGGGAAGACGAGGTCCGAAGGCACGGGGAAGTGGCCGGCGAGGCCGCGGGCGAGCTTGCCGTTGCCGTCGGCGGCCTTCTGGTGGTGCAGGACGCCCGGCGAGGTCGGGGTCAGCGGGTCGTCGGACACGGCTCGGCGGAGGGTGGCGTAGGACGGCGGCGCCTGGAACCCGAACTCGGCCACGAACCGCGGCCGGTAGGTGCCGTAGTGCCGGTAGTCGTGGGTGTTCCACACGTCCCAGATGTGGGTGGTGCCGTGCGCGGGGTCGTTCGGGTGCACGTCCGGGGTCCCGGAGTAGGGGCTGCCCGGCCAGTACGGGCGGGACGGGTCCAGCTCGCGCACGATCCCCGGCAGCACGTCCAGGTAGTAGCCCTCGCCCCAGGTGCGGCCCTCCAGTGCGGCCTGCCAGTCCCAGTCGTGCCAGCCCCAGATGTTCTCGTTGTTGCCGACCCACATGACCAGGCTCGGGTGCGGCATCAGGCGGACGACCTGCTCGCGTGCCTCCGCGGCGACCTCCGACGCCAGGGGCTCCTCCTCGGGGTAGGCGGCGCACGCGAACAGGAAGTCCTGCCCGACGAGCAGCCCGAGGGAGTCGGCGAGGTCGTAGAAGTCCTCGCTCTCGTACCGGCCGCCGCCCCACACCCGCAGGTAGTTCACCCCGGCGTCGACGGCCTGGGTGAACCGTGCCTCGTAGCGGGCCCGGTCGACGCGGGTGACGAACGCGTCGTCGGGAATCCAGTTCACGCCCCGCACGAAGACCGGCACCCCGTTGACGACCAGGGTGAACGCGGTCCCGTCGGCGTCGGCGGCGGTGTCCAGCTCCACCGTGCGGAAGCCGATGCGGCGTTGCCACGCGTCGAGCGGATCCGGGCCGGCGGACAGGGTCACCGACAGGTCGTGCCGCGCGGGGTCACCGTAGCCGCGGGGCCACCACAGCCGCACGTCCGGCACCCGCACCCGCACCGACGCCTCGGTGGCCCCGGCCGGGACGGTCGCGGACGCCGTGACGCCGGCGACCGAGGCGGTCACGGTCAGCGGATCGTCGGCGGCGCGCTCGACGCTCACGTGCACGTCGACCACGCCGTCGGCGCCCTCGACGCTCACGACGGGCCGCACCGAGTCCAGCCGGGCCACCGACCAGGACTGCAGGCCGATGGCCTGCCAGATGCCGGCGGTGACGAGGGTCGGACCCCAGTCCCAGCCGAAGTTCGAGGCCATCTTCCGGATGTACTGGAAGGGCTCGTCATACGCGTTGGGGCGGGCTCCGAGCGCGTCCCGGACGCCCAGCGCGTACTCGTACGCCGAGTCGAAGTGCACCTCGAGCACGTTGCCGACGGGTCGCAGCAGCGAGCGCACGTCGAACCGGTAGCCGCGGTGCATGTTCGCCGTCCGGCCCAGGCGCACGCCGTTGAGCGTCACCGTCGCCACCGTGTCCAGGCCGTCGGCGACCAGGTCGACCCGGTCGGCCCGGTCGGCCTCCGCATCGGCGTCGAACGACGTCGAGTACACCCACGACGACCGGCCGATCCACGCCAGGTCCAGCTCGTTCGCGTCCAGGTACGGGTCGGGGATCAGTCCGGCGGCGAGCAGGTCCGTGTGCACGCAGCCCGGCACGGTCGCCGGCACGGGGCCGTCGATGGAGGGTGCGCGCAGGGTCCATCCCGAGTGGAGGGGACGCAGGACAAGCATGTGGTGTGCTCCCGTGGTCACTGCCGGACTGAACCGGATAAGTACGCGAAGCATGACCTTAAGTTGGTGGTGTAAGGAGTGTCAACAGTAGCGCGCTGAACCGGTTGCGAACGGTCAGGCGGTGCGGCCGGGGCGCAGCGGCCGGGTCGACTGGCGGGCGGTGAGGGTGCCCGGGGGCAGCGTGACGTGGCTGATGCCGCCGCCGTTGATGGTCGTGAGCAGGGCGCGGGCGGCGAGCTCCGCCTGCTCCGCCGGGGTCTGCTGCACGGCGGTGATCGCCGGGACCGTGATCTGGCACAGGTCGGAGTCGTCCCAGGCGACGACCGAAACGTCCTCCGGCACGGACAGGCCCATCTCGTGCGCCACCTTCAGCGACGCGGCGGCCATCACGTCGTTGTCGAACACGACGGCGGTCGGCGGCTCCGCGCCGCTCATCAGCTCGCGCATCGCCCGCATGCCGTCGACGGCGCTGTAGTTGGTGTAGACGACCCGGTACCGGTCGGTGTCGAGCCCGGAGTCGGCGAGCGCCGCCAGGTACGCCGCGTCGCGCTGGCCGGTGTGGAAGAGCTCCTCGGTGCCGGCGACGCGGGCGATCGTGCGGTGCCCGAGGGCCCGCAGGTAGCCGACGATGGCGCGGGCGGTGCCCGCCGTGTCGGCGTCGACGGTGCTGCACCCGTCGAGCCCGGGCTTGCCGCCGATCACCGCGGCGGGCAGGCCGATCTCGACGAGCGCGTCGAGCCGCGGGTCGTCCTTGCGCAGGTCGGTCAGGATGACGCCGTCGACGTGCCGGCCCGCCCACCACTTGCGGTACACGTCGATGGTGTCCTCGATCCGGTCGACGAGGTGCAGCACCAGCGCGATGTCGTTGCGGTTGAGCTCGGCCTCGACGCCGCTGAGCATCTGCGTGAACCAGGAGTCGACGATCATCACCCGCGGCGGCCGGACG
This sequence comes from Dactylosporangium sp. NPDC050588, assembly GCF_040654975.1. Taxonomy (NCBI): domain Bacteria; kingdom Bacillati; phylum Actinomycetota; class Actinomycetes; order Micromonosporales; family Micromonosporaceae; genus Dactylosporangium; species Dactylosporangium sp. NPDC050588. Next base: position 8,998 of record NZ_JBFAJA010000044.1, read on the forward strand.
AGGACCAGCCCGACCGCGTTGGCGCGGGCGGTGCCCAGCGAGCGGGCGGCGATGTTGGGCGCCCAGCCGAGGTCCCGGGCGGCGGCGAGCACCCGCGCCCGGGTCTGCTCCGAGACGCCGGGCCGGTTGTTGAGCGCGTAGGACACGGCCGCCTCGGACACCCCGGCGTGGACGGCGACCTGGCGGATCGTGACCCGCGCCTGCCCGGCCGCCTCGCCGCCGGTGTCCTTCGCTGCTGCGGCCACCTGTGCTCCCGCCTGCTCGCCCTGCACTGTCCGTGAGGGTACATCCCCACAGGGCGGTCACACCGGCGGCAGGCCCAGGTGCGAGCGGAGCGTGCTGCCCTCGTACGCCGTGCGGTACACGCCGCGCTCCTGCAACTGTGGCACGAGCCGGTCGACGATGTCCTCGACGGTGCCCGGCAGGAGCCGGGAGCTGCCGGAAGGGCGTAACAGCTGGGGCAGGAGGTTGAACCCGTCGACGACCCGGTCCCGCACGTAGCGGGCCCACTCGTCGGCGACCTGCCCGGGCGTGCCGACGAACGTGTTGTGCCGCGGCGTCACCTCGATCACCAGGTCCCGGATCGACAGCCCGCGCTCCGCCGCGAGGGCCCGCCATTCGGCGATCCGTCGCAGCTTGCCGGTGCGCAGCTCGATCGGGATCGTGCCGCGCGACGGGTCCAGCTCGCCGTCGGCCGGGTCGATGTCCGGCAGCGGACCGTCGGGGTCGTAGCCGGAGAGGTCCTTGCCCCAGTACTGCTCCAGGAACGCGATCGCGCGCGGCCCGGTGGTCTGTTCCCGGGTGATCCAGTCGGCCCGCTCCAGCGCCTCGCCCGCGGTGTCGCCGAGCACGACCGACGCGCCGGGCAGGATCCGCAGGGAGTCCGCGGACCGGCCGTGCCGGGCGAGCCGCGCCCGCAGGTCCGCGGCGTAGGCGGCAGCCTTGTCGTAGTCGGTGTTGGCGGAGAAGACCACGTCGGCGTGGCGGGCGGCGAGCTCACGGCCGCCGTCGGAGTCGCCGGCCTGGAAGAGCACCGGCCGCCCCTGCGGGCTCGGCGGGACCGCGCCGGTCGCGTCGAGCGTGACGAGGTCGGTGTCGCGGACGACGTGCTCGTTGCGCCACAACGCCTTCGCGGTCTCGACGAACTCGGTCGCCCGCTCGTAGCGGCGCTCGTGCGGCAGCCAGCCGCCGTGCCGGAAGTTCGCGCCGGTCCACGCGTTGTCGGTGGTCACGATGTTCCAGCCGGCCCGGCCGCCGGAGACGGCGTCGAGCGAGGCCAGGCGCCGGGCCAGGTCCGCGGGGTAGTTGTAGGTGGTGTTCTGGGTGGCGACCAGCCCGATGTGGGTCGTCTCCGCGGCCAGCGCGGCGAGCTGCGTGATGGCGTCGGGCCGTCCGGCGACGTCGAGGTCGTACACGGTGCCGCGGTTCTCCCGCACCCGCAGGCCCTCGCCGAGGAAGAACGCGTCGAACAGGCCGCGCTCCAGGGTGCGCACGACGTCGACGAACGTGTCGATGTGGGTGTGCTCGGCGAAGTCCGGCTCGGTCCACAGCAGGTTGGGCCCGACGCCGGTGAAGAACACGCCGAGATGCAGCTGGGTCATGCCGCCGCCTCCGCTTCGCTCCGGCGTCGGCCTGACCCGATCCGCCATGCTGATTCACGGGCCGAGCCGCTTCGCTGGCCGCTCATGCGGTGCTCCTCGCGGTCGCGTAACGGTTTCCGGGCCGGGGGAGACCGAGCGTCTCCCGCAGGGTCGCGCCGTGCGCACCCGCGGCGACGGCGGGTGGTGCACCGCCGTGGAAGTGCACCCCGTCGACCACACCCTCCAGCGCGGCGGCGTCGAAGCCGGCGGGCACGTCGGCGAAGACCAGCGGCACCCCGGTCGCGCGGGCGGCGGCGGCGCGCCCGGCGATGCCGGCGACGCCGGAGCCCCGCACCAGCGCAATGTCCAGCTCGGCCGCGATCGAGGCGGAGCCGATGACGACGACCTGCCCCTGCGGCGGGCGGGGCGTGATGAGCGGCCCGACGACGGAGAACCCGGACCCTTCGAAGTCGACGTGGTGGACCTTGCGCGAGTCGAGGAACCGGCCGGTCGGCACGTCCCGGATGACCGCGTCGTCCTCCCACGAGTCCCACAGCCGGCGGGCGACCTCGACCACGTCGGCGACCTCGCCGGCGTCGACCTGACGGCGGCCGACGGTGGCGAGGTCCCCGGCGGCCGTGGTGGCGCCGACGACCCAGCCGGCCCGTCCCAGCGACGCGTGGTCGAGGCCGGCGAGCTGGGTGGCGAGGTGGAACGGCTCGGTGGTGGTGACGTGCAGCGTCGGCGCGAGCCCGATCCTGGTGGTGCGCCGCGCCAGGTAGGCGGCCAGGACCCCGGCCTCGACCCCGGCCCGCCGCGGCGCGTCGGGGAACGTCACGAACGCGTAGCCGGCGCGCTCGGCGTCGAGCACGGCCCGCTCCAGGGCGGCGAGCGAGGGCGCCTGGACCTCGGTGGCGTAGAGCATCAGGCCGGCCCTCCCACGAGCGACGGGACCCGCACCGCCCGGAACGTGGTGCGGCGGCGAAGCTGGAAGCCGATCGCCTCGTACAGGCGGATCGCGCCGGTGTTCGTTGCCGCGGCATGCAGGAACGGCTGCTCGCCGCGGGCCCGGATGCCGTGCGCGACAGCCCGCACGAGCCTGGTCGCGAGGCCCTGCCCGCGGTGCGCGGGGTCGGTGCAGACGGCGGAGATCTCGGTCCAGCCGGGCGGGTGCAGGCGCTCCCCGGCGAGCGCGATCAGCTTCCCGTCGCGGCGGACGCCGAGGTACGTGCCGAGCTCGATCGTGCGCTGCCGGAACGGCCCCGGCTGGGTCCGTTCGACGAGGTCGAGGATCTCGGGCACGTCGGCGGCGGTCAGGATGACGGCCTCCGGGTCGGGCCGCGCCTCCAGGGCGACGTCGATCAGCTGCACGCCGCCGGCCTCGAGGACGACCTCCCAGTGCGGCGGTGGGGGCGGCGCCGTGCCGGTGATCGTGACGACCTCGCCGGCGCCGGCGAGCGCGGCCACGTCGTCCCAGACGTCCGTGCCGGAGCCGGGCGCGACGGTGATGAAGGGGGTGACGTCGGTCTGGTAGCGGATGGCGTCGCCGCTGCGCTCGGCGAAGCGGGCGTGCGGGCCGGTGAGCGCGGCCCAGGCCGGGTTGTCCAGAATGTGCATGGTTGTCCCTGGTGGAGAGCGGTCAGCTGGCCAGTGCCGGCAGTGCCGGCAGCGCGGCGAGCAGGGTCTGGGTGTAGCTGTGCCCGGGCCGGGCGAAGACGTCCTCGACCGGGCCGTGCTCGACGACGCGGCCGTCGTGCATGACGAGCACGCGGTCGGCCAGGTGGTGGATGACGCCGAGGTCGTGGGAGATGAACAGCAGCGCCGTGCCGTCGGCGGCGCGCAGGTCCGCGAGCAGGTCGAGGACCTGCGCCTGGACCGACACGTCGAGCGCCGACACGGGCTCGTCGCAGACCAGGACGTCGGGGCGGGGGCCGACGGCGCGGGCGATCGCGACCCGCTGCCGCTGCCCGCCGGACAGGGCCCTCGGGTGGCGGCCCAGGTGCGCGGCGCTCAGGCCGACCCGCTCCAGGAGCTCCACGACCCGGTCCCGGCGGGCCGCGCCACGCAGCCCGAGGGGCTCCGCGATGAGTTTCTCCACGGTGTACCGCGGATCGAACGAGCTGAGCGGGTCCTGCGACACGACCTGCAGCCGGCGGCGGTCGGGCCGGCGCCGCCGCTCGGGCACCCCCGTCCAGGGCCGGTCGCCCAGGTGCACGGTGCCGCCGTCGGGCTCCAGGAGCCCGAGCGCGATCCGCGCCACGGTGGTCTTGCCGGAGCCGGACTCGCCGACGACGCCGAGGATCTCGCCGCGGGCGAGCGTGAAGCTGACGTCGTCGACGGCGTGCCGGGCGCCGTAGTGCTTGTGCAGCCCCTCGGCGCGCAGCACGACCCGGTCCGGCTCGACCGCCGCCGGCGGCAGCGGCTCGCGGGCGGCCGAGGACAGCCGGTGGCCGCGCGACGCGGCGGTCGGCACCGCGGCGAGGAGCATGCGGGTGTAGTCGTGCTCGGGGGCGGTCAGGATCCGTTCGGTCGGGCCCTGCTCGACGATGACGCCGTCGTGCATGACGAGGACCCGGTCGGCGATGCCGGCGACGACGGCGAGGTCGTGGCTGACGAGCAGCAGCGTCGAGCCGGCCGCCCGGCGCTCCGCGAGCAGCCGCAGCAGCTGCGCCTGCACGGTGACGTCCAGCGCCGTGGTCGGCTCGTCGGCGATGAGCAGCGGCGGGTCGGCGGCGATCGCCGAGGCGATCAGCGCGCGCTGGCGCAGCCCGCCGGACAGCTGGTGCGGGTGCTGCTTCGCGCGGACCGCGGGCTCCGGCACGTGCACCGCGTCGAGCAGCGCGGTGATCCGCGCGTCGCGGGTGGCGGCGGTGCCGACGCCGTGGGTGCGCAGCACCTCGCCGATCTCCTGGCCGACGGTGTTGAGCGGGTCGAGCGAGACGAGCGCGTCCTGCAGGACGAGCCCGGCGACCCGGCCGCGCAGCCGGCGCCAGTCGCGGTCGGTGAACCGGGTCGTGTCGCGCCCGTCGATGTCCAATGTGGACGCCTGGACGTCGGCGCCGGGCCCGGCGAGCCCGACGAGGCTGCGCGCGGTGACGCTCTTGCCGGAGCCGCTCTCGCCGACGATGGCGACGCACTCGCCGCGCTCGACGGTGAAGCTGATGCCGCGCACGGCGTGCACCGGCCCGGTGCCGTGCCCGGGGAACGTGACCCGCAGATCGGCCACGGTGACCAGCGGCGCCATGTCAGCGCCTCCCTTCGAAGCGGCGCTGGAGCCGGCGGCCCACGGCGGTGAGCGAGATGACGGTGATCGTCAGGGTCGCGCCGGGCAGGATCGCGGCCCACCACGCGACGCGCAGGTAGTTGCGGCTCTCGGCGAGCATCGCGCCCCACTCGGGGGACGGCGGTTGCGGGCCCATGCCGAGGAACGACAGCGCGGACGCGTTGACGATCGCGGTGCCCAGCCCGATGGTGGCGATGACCGGCAGCGGCCCGAGGACGTTGGGCAGCACGTGCCGCCACACGAGACGGGCCCGGGACAGGCCGAACGTGACTGCCTGCTCCACGTAGCCCGACCGCCGGACCAGCAGCGTCTGGGCGCGGACGATGCGGCCGTACCGTGGCGCGAACGCCAGGGCGATGGCCATGACCAGGCTCGGGGTGCCCGGCTCGGTGAACGCGATGAACAGCAGCGCGAGCAGCACCTCCGGAAACGCGGACAGCACGTCCAGCGCGCGGCTGAGCACCTCGTCGACGGCGCGCGGCGCCAGCCCGGCGAGCAGCCCGGCGATCCCGCCGGCGAGCACCGACAGCAGCGTCGACACGAGGCCGCTGCTCAGCGAGTAGCGGGCGCCGTGCACGACCCGGGTGAAGACGTCGCGCCCGAGCTGGTCGGTGCCGAACCAGTGCGTCCCGCTCGGCGCCTCCAGCGCGTGGAACGGGTCCGCCGCCAGGGGGTCGGCGCCGGTGATGAGCCTCGGCGCGACGGCCGCGACGGCGACGAGCAGCAGCACCAGGCCGGCGGCCACCGCGCCGGGCGCCCACCGCAGGGACCGGCCGCGCGGCTTCCCGACGGCGGGGACGGCGGGCAGGGCGATCGACATGACGGTCAGCCTTTCCGCAGGCGCGGGTCGATGAGCAGGTACGCCAGGTCCGCGAGGGTGCTGAGCACCACGTAGATGGCGGCGGCGAGCATGACGACGGCGAGGACCACGGGGATGTCCTTGTTGCCGACGGCCTCGGTGGCGACCTCGCCGAGGCCGGGCCGGCCGAAGACCCGCTCGACGACGACGGCGGCGCTGAGCAGGAAGCCGATCAGCGTCCCGGCGAGCGTCACCGCGGGCAGCAGCGCGTGCCGCAGGGCGTGCCGCCACAGCAGGGCGAGCCGGGTCAGGCCGCGGGCGCGGGCGGTCACCGCGAACGGCTCCTCCAGCGCGCGTTCGAGGCCTTCGCGGATGACCTGGCTGAGCAGCCCACCGATCGGCAGCGCGAGTGACACGGCCGGCAGGACGAGCGCGGACGCGTCCCGGTCGCCGGAGACGGGGAACCAGCCGAGCTGGAACGAGAACACGCTCAGCAGCAGGATGCCGATGAGGAAGCCGGGAGCGGACACGATGGACAGCTCGAGCCCGGAGACGAGGCCGCGCAGCCACCGGGCCCGGCCGGTGGTGACGATGGCGAGGGCGACCGCGATGACGGCGCTGAACGCGGTGGCGAGCAGCGTGAGCTTCACCGTGGGCCAGACCTGGCTGCCGATGACGTCGACGACCGGCCGTTGCAGCACGTACGAGCGGCCGAGGTCGCCGTGCAGGAGCCGCCACAGGTAGCCGAGGTACTGCACCACCGCCGGCCGGTCGAGGCCGAGGTCGCGGGCGATCTGGGCGCGGATCTGCGGCGTGTCGGGGCCGTCGCCGACGAGGGTGTCGACGGTGTCGCCCGGGGCGAGGCGCAGCGCGAGGTAGGCCGCGGAGGCGGCGGCCCAGAGGACCACCACCCCGCTGCCGAGCCGCCGCAGGACCGGCTTCAGCATCGGCGGCATCGCTACCTGCCGATCCACACGGTGTAGGCGCTGCCGGGCACGCCGGCCGTCGGCTCGAAGCCCACCCCGCCGACCTTCCGCTGCGCGGCGACCTGGTCCGCCGGCGCGTACAGGGGCAGCAGCACGGCCTTGTCGTTGAGGGTCTTCTGGACGGTGGAGTAGGCCGCCTTGCGCCTGGCCGTGTCGCTGGTCGCCGCCGCCTCGCTGATCAGCTTCTCCAGCTCCGGGTCGACGTAGCCGTGCCGGTTGATCGGGGCGCCCTTCGGCACGATCAGGCCGATCGCGGCGCCGGCGTCGGTGTCGGCGCGGGAGTTGTCGAAGACCTCGAACTCGCCCTTGGCGATCGCGTCGGCGGCGGTGCCCTGGTCGACGACCTTGACCTGCAGGTCGATGCCCGCGCTCTGCTTCACCGCGGCCTGCACGGCCTGGGCGAGGATGTCGCGCTTGTCCCGCACGAACGGCGCCGACAGCACGATCCGCGCGGTGAGCCGCTTGCCGTCTTTGGTCCGGAAGCCCTCGCCGTCCCTGGTGCCCCAGCCGGCCTCGTCGAGCAGGCTGTTGGCCTTCGCGGGGTTGTTGCCGTACGTCTTCTCCACCGAGGGCTCGTAGAACGGGCTGGACGGGCTCAGCAGGCTCCAGGCCCGGGTCGCGGTGCCGCGGTAGACGCCCTGCAGGACGGCGTCGACGTCGACCGCGTCGCGGAACGCCTGCCGGACCCGGATGTCGTCGAACGGCGCGTGGGTCAGGTTGAAGTAGAGGTTGTACGCCGTGCCGCTGTTGAGCTGCTTGGCGAAGCGGAGGTTCGGGTCGCTCTTGACCAGTTCCTGCTCCGTGGCGGGCACGCCCTCGATCACGTCGACCTGGCCGGAGGTCAGGGCGCCGACGCGGACGCTGGACTCCTTGAGGAACCGGTAGGTGACCTCGTCGAGGTAGGCGGGTCCCTGGTGGCCGGCGTTGGCGGGCGCCCACGCGTAGGCCGGGTTCTTCGTGTAGTGGACCTCCTGGCCCTTGGTGTAGCGGTCGAGGATGAACGGCCCGGTGCCGACGACCGACGGGCCGCCGGCCTTCAGGTCGGGGCTCTTCAGCGACCTCGGCGACACCTGCGCGCCCTGCGGGGAGGCGAAGAAGTCGAGGATGAGCACGTCGGGCTGCTTGAGGTGGACGGCGAGCGTCCTGCCGTCGACGACCTCGGCGTCCTTGAAGTACTTCAGCTGGGTCGCGGCGACGCTCGGGGCGTAGCCGGGCGCGAGGAGCTGGTCGAGGTTGGCCTTGACCGCGGCCGCGTCGAACTTCTCGCCGTCGTGGAACGTGACGCCGTCGCGCAGCTTGAACGTGTAGGTGAGCCCGTCGGCGGACGCCTCCCACGAGGTCGCCAGCCACGGCAGGTACCCGCCCTTGTCGTCGTGGGTGAGCAGCGCCTCGAAGCTGTTCCACACCAGCAGGCGGGCCTTGGCCTGGGCGTACTGGTGCGGGTTGAAGGTGACGGGCTCGGTCTCGATCGCCCAGGTGAGTTTGCCGCCCTGGACGGGCGCGCCGGTGGCCTCGGCGGCGGGGTCCCCGGCGGCGCCGTTGCAGCCACCGAGCAGTAAGGCCGCGACGGCAAGGGACGCAAGGAATCTACGCATGGGACATCCTCAGTGGGGTTGCGCGACGGGTTCGATGTGCGCGACGAAGCGACGGGCCGGCACCGCGGATGGGTCAGCGGCCTCTCGTCGGGTCAGTGCAGCAGTGGCTGTGCGTGACTGTCAACGGTCGATGGGCGGTCCTGTCGGCCATGTCACGTACCTCTGGATTAATTCCTAGTATCCACGTAGGATTGGTTGGCTATGCCGCTCCGGATCGACGGAGGACCACCATGTCGAAACTGCCCCGCTCAAGCCGTCTGGCCAGTCCGGTCGACACGACGGCCCACGGCGTGTACCGCATTCCCCAGGACCCGGACGACCCCCGTCCGCTGTACCGCTTCGCCGGTCACGTGGATCCCGGAGCCCCGCCGGGCCGCTACCACCTCTACGCGGGCTGGTTCTGCCCGTGGTCGCAGCGCGTGACGATCGCGCACGCGCTCGCCGGCCTGCGGGACGTCGTCAGCGTGTCCTATGTGGACAACGCCCGCGACGGCCGCGGCTGGGCCTTCCGGGAGCGCTACGGCCCCGACCCGGTCAACGGGTTCACGCTGCTGCGGCAGGCGTACGACGCGACCGAGTCGGACTTCGACGGGCACGTCTCCGTCCCGACGCTGTGGGACCGCACGGACGGCGTGGTGCTCAGCAACGACTGCAAGGGCATCGGCATCGACCTCGCGACCCGGTTCCGGCACCTGGCGACACCGGTGATCGACACCTACCCGGCGGCGCACCGCGAGGAGATCGAGCAGCTCGACGCGTGGCTCGGCCCCGCGGTCAACCGCGGCGCACCCGGCGGCACCGCGTTCCTGGACGCCCTCGGCACCCTCGACGAGCGGCTGGCGACCCGGCGCTACCTCGTCGGCCCCGAGATCACCGAGGCCGACATCCGCCTGTACGTCACGCTGGTGCGCTACGGCGCCGGGCTCGCCGCCTTCCCCCACCTGTGGGCCTACGCCCGGGACCTGTACACGGTGCCGGCCTTCCGCGACACGACCGACTTCACCGCGTTCGACGCGCCCGGCAACGATCAGCTCGACTGGGACGCCCCCGCGCACCGCCCGGAAGGGGCCGTCGCATGACCTCGCAGCTGCACCTGGCCGTCGCGCTGGACGGGGCCGGGTGGCATCCGGCCGCCTGGCGCGATCCTTCGGCTTCCCCCGATGCCTTGTTCTCGCCGGGGTACTGGCTGGACCTGGTCCGCATCGCCGAGCGCGGCAAGCTCGACTTCGTCACCATCGAGGACTCCCTCGGCCTGCAGTCCGGCCGGCTCGACGGCCTCGACGGGCGGGCCGACCACGTCAAGGGCCGCCTCGACGCGCTGCTCATCGCGGCCAGGGTCGCGCCGGTCACCACCCACATCGGGCTGGTGCCGACCGTGACCACGACCCACACCGAGCCGTTCCACGTCTCCACCCAGCTCGCCACCCTCGACCACCTGAGCACCGGCCGCGCCGGCTGGCGGGTGCAGGTGTCGGGCCGGGCCGGCGAGGCCGCGCACTTCGGCCGCCGCGAGTTCCCCGAGCTCGACCTTGCCGCGTACGCCGAGCCGGCCGCGCAGGCGTTCATCGCGGAGCTGTTCGCCGAGGCCGCCGACCACATCGAGGTGGTCCGCCGGCTGTGGGACAGCTGGGAGGACGACGCCGAGATCCGCGACGTCGCCACCGGCCGGTTCATCGACCGCGACAAGCTGCACTACATCGACTTCAGCGGCCGGCACTTCAGTGTCAAGGGCCCCTCGATCACGCCGCGCCCGCCGCAGGGCCAGCCGGTCGTCACCGCCCTCACCCACACACCGCTCGGCTACGGGCTCGGCGCCGACATCCTCTACGTGACCCCGAAATCCGTCGAGGAGGCCGCCGCGCTGGCCGCCGCCGCCCGGCCGGCGCGGGTCTTCGCCGACGTCGTCGTGTTCCTCGACCCGGACCGCAAGGCCCGCCTCGACGAGCTCGACGGCGGCCCGTACACCAGCGACGCCCACATCCACGTCGGTGACGCCGCCGGGCTGGCCGCGCTGCTGCTGTCGTGGCGCGACGCCGGCATCGACGGCTTCCGGCTGCGCCCCGGGGTGCTGCCCGCCGACCTGACGGCCATCGTCGACGAGGTGCTGCCGCTGCTGCGGGCCGAGGGCGCGTTCCGCACCGGCTACACGAGCACCACCCTGCGCGGGCACCTCGGCCTGCCCGCCGCGCGGAACCGGTACGCCCGCACGGAGGTCACCGCATGACACGGAAGAAGCAGGTCATCCTCGCGGCGCACTTCCCGGGCGTGAACAACACGACCGTGTGGAGCGACCCGGCCGCCGGCAGCCAGATCGCGTTCGAGTCGTTCCGCCGCTTCGCGCAGACCGCGGAGCGCGGCAAATTCGACTTCTTCTTCCTCGCCGAGGGCCTGCGGCTGCGCGAGCAGCGCGGTCGCATCCACGACCTCGACGTCGTCGGCCGGCCCGACGCGCTCACCGTCCTCGGCGGGCTCGCCGCCGTCACCACCCACCTCGGGCTGACCGGCACCGTCAACGCCACCTTCAACGAGCCCTACGAGCTGGCCCGCAAGCTCGCGTCCCTGGACCACCTGTCCGGCGGCCGGGCCGGCTGGAACGTCGTCACCTCCTCCGACGCGTTCACCGGCGAGAACTTCCGCCGCGGTGGCTACCTCGACCGCGCCGACCGCTACACCCGCGCCGCCGAGGTCCTGCACACCGCGCGCGAGCTGTGGGACACCTGGCCCGACGGCGAGGTCGTCGCCGACCGTGTGTCGGGGGCCTTCACCCGTACCGGCGACCCCGGCGCATTCATCCACAGTGGACAGCATGTCGACATCCGCGGCCACTTCACGGTGCCGCGCACGCCGCAGGGCCGGCCGCTCATCATCCAGGCCGGCGACTCGGACCCCGGCCGCGAGTTCGCCGCCCGCGACGCCGACGCCATCTTCTCCCGGCACGGCACCCTCGAGGCCGGCAAGGCGTTCTACGCCGACGTGAAGGGCCGCATGGCGAAGTTCGGCCGGCGTCCCGACGAGCTGAAGATCCTGCCGGCCAGCACGTTCGTGCTGGGTGCCACCGAGCCGGAGGCCGCGGAGAAGGCGCACCACATCCGGCGGCAGCAGGTCAGCCCGCAGACCGCGATCCTGCTGCTGGAACAGCTGTGGAACAAGGACCTCAGCGACCACGACCCCGACGGGCCGCTGCCCGTCTTCGACCCGGTCCTGGAGGACGACTCCATCATCAAGGGCCGCACCCGCCTCTTCGACGACCCCCTGGCCACCGCCCGGCAGTGGCGTTCCCTGGCGGAGGAGAAGGGGCTCGGCATCCGTGACCTCATCATCGAGGTGACCGGCCGGCAGACCTTCATCGGCACCCCGTCCACGGTCGCGGCCACCATCGACGAGTTCGTGCAGAGCGACGCGGCCGACGGGTTCATCCTCGTGCCGCACCTCGTGCCGGGCGGCCTCGACGAGTTCGTCGACGGCGTCGTGCCGCTGCTGCAGGAGCGCGGCGTCTTCCGGGCCGACTACACCACCACGACCCTGCGCGGCCACCTCGGGCTGCGACATGAGTGACCCGCTCTTCCACTGGTTCCTGCCGACGGGCGGCGACGACCACACCGTCGGCGCCGGCACCCACGGCGGCATCATCGGCGCGCAGGACGCCGCCCCGCTGCCGCGCTCCTCGACGTTCCGCGCCCCGACCCTGGACCACCTGACCCAGATCGCCCGCGCGGCCGACCAGCTCGGCTACGCCGGCGTGCTCACCCCGACCGGGGCGCACTGCGAGGACGCGTGGCTCACCACCGCCGCGCTGATCGCGCAGACCCGGCGGCTCAAGTTCCTCGTCGCGTTCCGGCCCGGGCTCATCACCCCGGTCCTCGCCGCGCAGATGGCCGCCACGTTCCAGCGACTGTCCGAGGGGCGGCTGCTGCTCAACGTCGTCATCGGCGGCAGCGCCGCCGAGCAGCGCGGCTACGGCGACCGGCTCGACCACGACGCCCGCTATGAGCGCGCCGGCGAGTTCCTCGACGTGGTCCGCGCCGCCTGGTCCGGGTCCCGCTTCGACCATCACGGCGGGCACTACGACATCGAGGGCGGGCTGCTGCGCGAGCCGCCGCCGGTCACGCCGACGGTGTATCTCGGCGGGTCGTCGTCGGCCGCGGTCAAGCTCGCCGCCCGGCACGCCGACGTGTACCTCACCTGGGGCGAGCCCGTCGCGCTCGTGGCGGAGAAGATCGCCGCGGTCCGCGCCGCCGCCGAACGGCCGGTGCGCTTCGGGATCCGGCTGCACGTCATCACCCGGGCCACCGCCGGCGAGGCCTGGTCCGCGGCGGAGCGGCTCATCGACGGACTGTCCGACGAGACGATCCGCGAGCGGCAGGAGAGCCTGCGCGGCCTCGACTCCGTCGGCCAGCGCCGGATGCTCGACCTGCACGGCGGCGACCGCGACCGGCTCGTCGTCGCCCCCAACCTGTGGGCCGGCATCGGCCTGGTCCGCGGCGGCGCCGGCACCGCCCTCGTCGGCAGCCACGCGGAGGTCGCCGCCCGCATCGCCGAATACCGGGCGGCCGGGATCGACGAGTTCATCCTCTCCGGCTACCCGCACCTGGAAGAGGCGTACACGTTCGCCGAAGGAGTGCTGCGGTGAAGTTCCTCGCCATCACGCTCATCGTCACCGACGGCAGGAAGCCGGCCCGCGAGCGGCTGCGCGAGGTCGTCGACAACGCGGTCCTCGCCGAGCAGCTCGGCTTCGACGGCTTCGGCGTCGGCGAACGCCACGAGCGGCCCTTCATCTCCTCCTCGCCGCCGGTCGTGCTCAGCCACATCGCCGCCCGCACCAGCGTCATCCGGCTCTTCACGGCCGTGACGACGCTGAGCCTCCTCGACCCGGTCCGCGCGTTCGAGGACTACTCCACCCTGGACAACCTGTCCGGCGGCCGCCTGGAGCTCATCGTCGGCAAGGGCAACGGCGCCGCGCAGGCCCGCCTGTTCCACGTCACGGCGGACGACCAGTGGGACCGCAACCGCGAGGGGTACGAGCTGTTCACCCGGCTGTGGCGGGAGGACAAGGTCACCTGGTCCGGCCGCTTCCGGCCGCCGCTCTCGGAGGCCGAGGCCTGGCCGCGGCCCCTGCAGCAGCCGATCCGCATCTGGCACGGCAGCGCCACCAGCAAGGCGTCCGTCGAGCTGGCCGCCCTGCACGGCGACCCGCTCTTCTCCGCCAACGTCACCAACCCCGTCGAGCCCTACGCCGACCTGGTCGCCCACTACCGTTCACGGCTGGCATTCCACGGGCACGACCCGTCGAAGGCGCTCGTCGGCGCCGGGTCCGCCGGGTTGTACGTGGCCGAACGGTCCCAGGATGCCGTCTCCGTGTACCGGCCGATCTTCAACGCCCGCCTGGAGACCTTCAAGCGGGTCGGCGTCGAGCCGGTCTTCCACACGATCGAGGACGCGATCGAACGCAGCTCGCTCCTGGTCGGCAGCCCGCAGCAGATCATCGACAAGGTCCACCGGTACCACGTCCACCTCGGCCACGAGGTCATGCACGTCCAGGCCGACGCCGACGGGCTCACCGACAAGCAACACCGCGGCTCCCTGGAGCTCTTCCAGGCCGAGGTCGCTCCTGTACTGCGACGCGAGATCCCGAGTCGCCCGTTCCCCACCCCGGCGGTGCCGTCATGACCGTGCCCCTGTCCATCCTCGACCTGTCCCCGATCAGCTCCGGCAGCGACGCGGGCGCCGCGCTGCGCAACACGATCGACCTCGCCCGGCGCGCCGAGTCCTTCGGCTACCACCGTTTCTGGGTCGCCGAGCACCACTTCGCGCCCGGCGTCGCCAGCGCCGCACCGGCCGTGCTCATCGGCCTCATCGCCGCGGCCACCGACCGGATCCGGGTCGGCTCGGGCGCCGTGCAGGTCGGCCACCAGACCGCGCTGTCCGTGGTGGAGCAGTTCGGCCTCCTCGACGCCGTGCACCCCGGTCGGCTCGACCTCGGCCTGGGCCGCTCCGGTCAGCGCGGCTCCTTCGCCCCCACGCCTGTCGCCGCCCGGCCCGCACAGGTCGTGGACGGGCTGCTGATCCCGCCGGCGTTCGACTTCTCCCGGCTGGTCGCCCAGCCGCGGTTCGCGCTCTTCGCGCGGCTGCTGCAGCAGCCGGGTGCGCAGTCGCCGGACTTCGCCGAGGTGGTCGACGACATCCGGGCCCTCATCGCCGGCACGTACACCCGCGACGGACTCGACGTGCACGCCACCCCCGGCGAGGGCGCGAAGGTCGAGCTGTGGATCCTCGGCTCCAGCGGGGGTCAGAGCGCCGTGGTGGCGGGGGAGCGGGGGCTGCCGTTCGCCGCCAACTACCACGTCGCCCCGGCGGCGGTCCTCGAGGCGGTGGCGGCCTACCGTGCCGCCTTCCGTCCCGGGGTCCTCGACCGGCCGTACGTCGTGGTCTCCGCGGACGTGGTCGTCGCCCCCTCGGCGGCGGTGGCGAAGCAGCTGGCGTCGCCGTACCGGCACTGGGTCCGCAGCATCCGCACCGGCGCCGGCGCGATCCCGTTCCCGACCCCGGCGGAGGCGGCCGCGGCGCCGTGGACCGACGAGGACCAGGCGCTCGTCCAGGACCGCCTGGACACCCAGTTCGTGGGGGATCCGGCGTCGGTCGCGGCCCAGCTGCGCACGCTGCGGCGGGCCACCGGCGCCGACGAGCTCCTGGTCACCACGATCACCCACGACCACGCGGACCGGGTCCGCTCCTTCGAGCTGCTCGCCCGCGAGTGGCACGGCGGGCGCCCCGAGTCCTGATCCGCCGCATGGCGCCCGGCCGTCCGGCACCCGGTCAGCGTGCCGCCCGCAGGGCCGGCCACGCGGGCGGGCTTCGTAGGGGCGACGGCGCGGGCGGCCTTCGTGAGGGCGACGGCGCGGGCGGGCTTCGTAGGGGCGACGGCGCGGGCGGCCTTCGTGAGGGCGACGACGGCCGCGCCGCTCGCTGGGCCGCCGTGCGGGCGGACCTCATGCGGCCCTGTCAGCGTGCCGCCCGCAGGGTCAGCCACGCGGCGAGGGCGAGCCCCATGAGGGCCGCGGCGGCGCGCAGGACCTTCGGGTCGAGGCGGCGGGTGACGGCGGGGCCGATCGCCCCGCCGATCGTCGTGCCGGCCGCCAGGGGCACCACCGTCCACCAGGCGACGTCGGCGGCGAGCACGAACACCACGGCGGGCAGCACGCCGGCGCAGGCGGTCAGCGCGTTCTTCACCGCGTTGGCGCGGACCAGGTCGGCGTCGACCAGGTGCAGCACGGCGGCGAGCGTGAGGATGCCCGCCCCGGCGCCGAAGTATCCGCTGTAGACGCCGACCGCGAAGACCGCCACCGGCCACGTCCTGCCGCTGGGCCGCGCCGGCCGCCCGCCGCGGGGCGGCGAACCGGCGACGGGGCGGACGAGGATCAGCACGGCGGCGAACGCGACCAGCACCGGCACGATCCACGCGAACACGTCCGCCGGCGTCACCAGCAGCAGCACCGCCCCGGCGGTGCCACCGGCCGCCGCGAGCGCGGCCCACCCGGGCAGCCCGCGCCGGTGCGCCCGCAGCTCCTGCCGTGACGCCGCCGACGCCGCGACCGCCCCGCTGATCAGCGCCACCGTGTTCGCGACGTTGGCCTGCACCGGCGCGAGCCCGGCGGCGAGCAGCGCCGGGAACGCGACCAGCGACGCGATCCCGCCCGCGGTGCCGATCACCCCGCCGACCACCCCGGCGAGGAGCAGGAACACCGTTGACATCCACCGATCTTATACCTAGCCTCTCTAGGTATGGATGTGCGGGGGCACCTCGACCTGTTGCTGCTGACCGTGCTGGCCGACGCCGGCCCGGTGCACGGTTATGCGCTGATCGCCACCCTCCGGGAGCGGTCGGGCGGCGCGTTCGACCTGCCGGAGGGCACCGTCTACCCGGCGCTGCACCGTTTGGAACGTGACGGGCTCGTCGTCAGCCACTGGGAGCACGCCGTCCCGCGCCGCCGCCGCGTCTACTCCCTCACCCCCGACGGCCGCCGCGCCCGGGTGACGAAGCAGGCCGAGTGGCACACCTTCCTCACCGGCGTCGAGTCCGTCCTCGCCGGCACCGCGGCACGGTAGGCCGCCGGCGTGGGCTTCGACGTCGGCGTCGGGCTGTTCCTCTGCGCCGAGACCGTCCGGCCGCTGGAGGAGCGGCGGCAGTTCCTGGACGCCGTCAACGCCACGCTGGAGCGGCACGGGCTGCCCCCGCACCGGGAGCCGCGGTCCGTCGCCGAGATCGATCCGCCGCTGCCGCCGGGGACGGACCCGTGCCTGCTCGGCGCGTCGATGGGCGCGTACTCGTCGCACGCCCGGCGGTCCGACCGGCTCGACTGGCTCGCCCGGCACGTCGCGGTCCGCGGCACCGCGCCGGCCGCCGACCCGCCGTACGGGCCGGGGCTGTACCAGGCGTATGACCGCCTGCCGGACCGCGCGGCGACGTTCGACCACCTGCTCGCCGCGTGCGGAGAAGGGGTCGTCGTGCTGCCGCGGCCGCTGGACCGGGTCCTGGCCGGCGACCACGGCTGGCTGATCTCGGCGGACCGGCTGCGCGCCGAGGCCGTGGCGCTGGGGTACGTCCTGCGCACCGCCGACCCGGCCGTCAGCGACTCGCCCGTCGTGGACTGGATCACCGGGACGCCCGTGCCGGACCGCTCGTTCGAGCACCTCCGCGCCCGGATCCCCGACGACGCCGACGTCTGGCAGGGCTGGGCCGAAGAGTCCGACCTGTGCCACCGCCTCCTGCGCAGCGCGGACGACGTGCTGCGGACGGGCGCGCTGGGCATCACCAGCTGACGCCGCCCCGGCTCCTGGCCCGAGCCGGGGCGGGCGCACTGTCAGTCGAGCATGGCGCCGCAGGTGACGTTGACGGCGGTGCCGGTCATCGTGCGGGCCAGGTCCGAGGCGGCGAACACCGCGACGTCGCCGACGTCCGCCAGGGTCGCGGCGCGGCCGAGGAGGGTCTGGCCGGTGATGGACTTCTCGATGGCCTCGCGGGCCGGGGCGCCGGCGGGGATCGAGTCGGGCAGGCCGCCGGTGCGCAGCGTCAGGACCCGGACGCCGTGCGGGCCGAGCTCCGTGGCGAGCTGGCGGCGCATGTGCTCGACGGCCTGGAAGCCCGCCTGCAGGCCGCCGAGGTGGAAGTCGCGCGGGGGGTCGCCGGCGCCGCCGAAGAACAGCAGGACGCCGCCGCGGCCGTCGCGGACCATGTGACGGGCGGTGGCGCGGGAGGTGATGAACTTCGAGCGCACCGACTGCACGACCGGGGCCAGGTAGTCCTCGACGGTCATGTCGATCATCGGGTTGCCCTGGACGTCGGCGTCGGCGATGACGTTCACGGCGATGTCGATCCGGCCCGCCGCCGCCGAGACCGCCGCCGCGTGGGCGTCGACGGCGTGCTCGTCGAGCGCGTCGACGACGGCGGTGTCCGCCGCCCCGCCCGAGGCGCGGACGTCGGCGGCGACCGCGTCCAGGGTGGCGAGGGTGCGGCCGGTGAGGAACACCCGGGCGCCCGCCCGGCCGAACGCCCGCGCGATGGCGCCGCCGACCGAGCCTCCGCCGCCGTAGATGATCGCGTTCCTGCCTGCGAGGAGCATGCTGGTTCCTTCCCGTGGGTGTACCTGTCACCGGTACAACTCCGCGGGCCGGCCAAACTCATCGGACGGCGCCGCTCATCGGCCGGCGCTGCTCATCGGACGGCGAGCGTGGACGGCAGCTCGAAGGCGGGGAACAGCGTCGGGTCGAGGAACGACACCACGTCGCTCAGCTGGTCGCCGCGCACCGTGACCACGTCGATGCTCGCCGCGACGAAGGTGTCGTCCCGCAGCAGGTACGTGCCGAAGGCCGGCCGCCCGTTGGCCCGGGCCGGCAGGAACCGCCACCGGTGGTGGGCCGGACCGGCGAGGAGGAACGTGCGGATGGCCGCGGCGCCGCGGTACACCTCGGGCAACGGCGGCATCGAATACTTCGCGTCGCCGGCGAGCATGCTCACGATCGCGTCCACGTCGCCGCGTTCCCAGGCCGTGCGGTACGCGCCGGCGACCGCCGCCACGTCACCGGCGGCCACCGGCTCGGGCGCGGGCAGGGCCGCCCGCGCCCGCTGGACGGCGCTGTTGACGGCGGCGACCGTGGTGCCGAGCAGGCCGGCGGTCTCCGCGGCGGAGAAGCCGAGCACGTCGCGCAGCAGGACCGCGGCCCGCGGGCGCGGCGGCAGGTGCTGCAGGGCGGCCACGAACGCCAGCTCCACCGAGATCCCGGTCAGCGCGTCCGGCAGCGGCTGCAACCACAGCGGCTCACCCTGGGCGTCGGCGGGCAGCTCGCGGCGACCGCGCCGCCGCAGCGCGGTGAGGCAGCGGTTGGTGGCGATGCGGAACAGCCAGGGCCGCACCCCGTCGTGGTCGGCGAGCCGCTCGAACGCCTTCCACGCCCGCAGGTACGTCTCCTGCACCGCGTCCTCGGCGTCGTGCAACGAGCCCAGCATGCGGTAGCAGTGTGCGAGCACCTCACCACGCAGCGGGCCGGTCAGCGCCTCGAACGTCACCCGCCGATCGCTCACCGTGGCTGGAGACGCTGCCGCACCGTGGCGGGGGACGGGTTCACCTGCGCGTAGCCGTTGATGACGACGGTCGGCACGGTCTCGTTGCCGTCGGCGACCGCCCGCACCGCGGCGGCGCCGTCCGGGTCCCGCCAGATGTTGACCCACGCCGCGTGCCGCGCCCGGCCCAGCAGACTCAGCCGCAGGCGCAGGCAGTACTGGCAGCCGGGCCGCCAGTAGACGACCGGCCGCCCCGACGCCTGTGCCTCGGCCGCGGGCGTGTGCCGCGGGAACGCGAGCGGCGAGAACGCGAGGCCGATCGCGGCGAAGAGCAGCCCGAAGACCACCGCGCCGGTCGGGGAGCCGCTCCGGAGCTGGTTGGCGACGACCACGGCACCGATGGCCACGAACGCGAGGGGCACCAGCCATACACGGGTCACGGCACACACCCTAACCCGTCACGACACGATGGCCCCGTGCTCGTCGACGACCTTGTCGCGCCAGTAGCGGTCCCACTCGTCGTCGACGTACCTGGGGACCTTGCCTTCGGGGTAGTCGACGTAGCCGGCCGGTGGGTCGGTGCCGTCGCGGACGCAGGTGCGCCCGGTGGCGTTGCCGACGGCCTTCACCGGGTGCTCGCCGGAGCCGCAGACGCGCTCCTTGAACGAGCACCCACCTCCGGCGAGCAGGACCGCGGCCAGCAGGGGGACGAGTGCGCGCTGGGGCATGCTCTCAGTGTGGCCCCACCGGGGCGTCGCCGCGCAGCGTGATGCGGTGCATGACGCGGTGGGCGGTCCCGTAGTCGCGGTTGGCGTAGTGGGCGGTGCTGCGGTTGTCCCACATGGCGACGTCGCCGGGCCGCCAGCGGTGCCGCACGATGTGCTCCGGCTTCGTCAGGTGCGCGTACAGCAGGTCGAGGATGCCGCGGCTCTCCGCCTCCGAGACGCCGACGATGTGCGACGTGAACCCCGGGTTGACGAACAGGCCCTTCCGGCCGGTCTCCGGGTGGACCCGCACCACCGGGTGCTCGACCGGGTCGAGGCGGGTGACGACCTCGCCGTCCCACACGCTGCCCTTGCCGCCGCGGCGCTGCGCCAGGTAGTACCCGAACTCCCGGTTGCCGTCGTGCACGGCGGTCAGCTGGTCGGCGAGGGCTCGTACAGGAGCGGACAACGACGCATAGGCCAGCTGGCTGTCCGCCCAGTTGGTGTCGCCACCCGACGGCGGCAGCACGACGGCCCGCAGGATCGAGCCGAGCGGCGGGCGGGGCATGAACGTGACGTCGGTGTGCCACACGTCGGCGAAGCCGTTGTCGGCGCTGTCGAGCGCGTACACCTCGGGGTGGGCCTCGTCGACGCCACCCACGACGGGGTGCGACGCGGTCAGCTCGCCGAGCCGCCGGCCGAGCCGCACCTGGCCGTCGTCGTCGAGCCGCTGCCCTTCGAAGAACAGCACCTTGTGCTCGACGAGCGCGGCCCGCACCTCGGCGAGCTCGTCGTCGGTGGCCCGGCCGAGGTCGATGTCGTGCACGTCGGCGCCGAAGTGCGGGCCGAGGTGGTCGAGCTTCACACTGTGCTCCTCTCACTTGCTCGTTCATGAGCCGCATCCCGTACGGCGTGGCCGATGGTGGTCCGCAGCGCCGCGTACTCCGGCAGCCCTCGCAGCTCGTCCGGCTCGACGCCGGTGCGGGGCAGGTCGATGCCCAGGTCCAGGGCGATCCGGCCGGGGCGGCTTGTCAGCACCACCACGCGGCTGCCGAGGAACACCGCCTCGTCGACGCTGTGGGTCACGAAGACGCAGGTCCGCCCGGTCTCCGCGGTGACCCGCCGCAGGTCCTCCTGCAGCCGCTCCCTGGTCAGCGCGTCGAGCGCCGCGAAGGGCTCGTCCAGAAGGAGCAGCGGATTCGGCACCGCCAGCGCCCGGGCGATCGCGACGCGCTGCTGCTGCCCGCCGGAGATCTGCCAGACCCGCCGCCCGGCGACGTCGTGCAACCCGACCCGCTCCAGCAGCTCCAGCACCCGTTGCCGGCGTTGTTTCTGAGGTACGCCGGCATACCGCAACGCGAGCTCGACGTTGCCGCCGACGGTCTTCCACGGCAACAGCCTCGGCTGCTGGAACACCAGGCCGGCGCCGCGGCCCGGCTCCGGGACCTCGCCGCCGGTGCGCACCGTGCCGATGGTCGGCCGCTCGAAGCCCGCGATCAGCCGCAGCAGCGTGCTCTTGCCACAGCCGGACGCACCGACCAGCACCAGGAAGGTGCCGGCCGGCACGTGCAGGTCGATCGGGCCGACGGCGGTGACTTCGCCGTACCGGTGCTCGACGTGCTGTACCGCGATCGTTTCAGGACTGGAGGACACCCGGGAGACCCTTGGTGTAGATGGCCTTCTCCACCGTGGCGAGGTCCGGCACGGCGTCGATCTTCTTCTGGCCCTTGAGGAACTCGGCCGCGGCGAGCAGGTTCTTCGCCAGGTCGCCGACCTTCTCCGGGGTGCCGAGCCAGGTGCCGCTGGCGATGTCGGCGGGCTTGAGGAACACGCCCTGGCTCAGCTGGTGCTTGGCGTCCTCGGCGCTGATGTTGAGCTCCTTGCCGACGGCCGTGGCCGCCGCGGCCGGGTCGTCGGCGATGATGTCGAGCGCCTTCGCCTCGGCCTTGCGCCACGCGTCGACGGCGTCGGGGTGCGCGGTCGCGAACGCGGTCGACACCACACCGAGGTCGAGGGTCGGCTTGCCGCCGGCGGCCAGCTCGCGGCTGGTGACAAGGACCTTGCCGGTCTTCTTCAGCTCGTCGAGGGACGGCAGCCAGGTGTACGCGGCGTCGAGGTCACCACGGGTCCACGCGGCCTGGATGTCCTGCGGCTCCAGGTCGACGATGGTCAGCTCGGACTCCTTGATGCCGGCCTTGTCCAGCGCGGCGAGCAGGCTGTAGTGCGCGGTCGACGCGAACGGCGTGCCGACCTTCTTGCCCTTCAGATCCGCGATCGCGTTGACGTTGGATCCGTTGCGGGCGACGAGCGCCTCGTTGTCGCCGGCGACGTCGAGGACGAACGCGACCTGGTACGGGATGTTCAGCGGCGCCGACAGCCCACGGGCGACGGGGCTGGACCCGATGGCGGCGATGTCGACGCTCTTGGCGACGAACGCGGTGTTGATGCTCGCCCCGGAGTCGAACTTCGTCCATGTGATCTTGTAGTCGGGCAGCGCCTTCTCCAGCAGCCCCTGGTTCTTGACGATGAGGTCGCCGCTGGGGAACGCCTGGTACGCGATCCGGATGGTCTTCTGCTC
The DNA here is from genome assembly GCF_040654975.1 of Dactylosporangium sp. NPDC050588. Classification (NCBI taxonomy): domain Bacteria; kingdom Bacillati; phylum Actinomycetota; class Actinomycetes; order Micromonosporales; family Micromonosporaceae; genus Dactylosporangium; species Dactylosporangium sp. NPDC050588. Next base: position 31,078 of record NZ_JBFAJA010000044.1, read on the forward strand.
AGCGCTGGTGTTGCCGCTGGCGGCGCCGTCGCCGCAGGCGGCCAGGGACAGCGCGACGGCAGCAGTGGCGATCAGGCTTCGGAGTTTCAAGGAGTTCGTCCTTCTCTTTTGTTCGGCGTGCTTTCAGGCGCGTCCGCGCCAGGGGATGAGGCGGTTCTCGGCCTGACGCAGCACCGCGTCGATGGCCAGTCCGGACAGTCCGATGGCGAAGAGGCCGAGCACGACGACGTCGGTCTGGGAGTACCGCTGCGCGTCGCGGACCATGCCGCCGATGCCGGGCACGCCGTTGATGGTCTCGGCGGCCACGACGGATGAGTACGCGATGCCGACCGCGAGCCGGATCCCCGTGAAGATCTCGGGCAGCGCGCTGGGCAGCACCACGTCACGGGTCACCTGCCAGCGCTTCGCCCCCAGCGCCCGGGTCGCCTCGACCAGCGCGGCCGGCGCCCCGTGCACGGCCGCGGCGGTCGCCACCGCGACGGGCGGCATGGCGGCGATCGACAGCAGCCACAGCTTGGGCGTCTCGTCGATGCCGAACCAGATGATGAAGAGGCTGAAGTACGCCAGCGGCGGCAGCGCCCGCACGAACGTCACGACCGGCTCGGCGACGACCCGGACCCAGCCGACGGTCCCCATCACCACACCGACGACGAGCCCCGCGGCCACCCCGATCACCGACCCGATGAGGATGCGTCGCAGGCTCACCCCGAGGTGCTCGATGAGCAGGTGCCCGCTGTACCCCCGACTCCCGTCATGCGTACTGGAGGTCTGCACCAGCCGGCCCCACACCGCACCGGGCGAGGGAATGAACGTCGGGTTGTCCATGACCACCGCCGTCACCTGCCACAACACCCCAAGCACAACCACGGCGAGCACCCGCAACCCCACCCGCCGCCCATACCCCCCAGCCACAGCCCTCCCCGCCCAACCCTCGCTCTAGTAAAGTATGCAATTCCTATCGTATAAGTAGAGAAGAATCAAGCGCTCCCCTCGGGGCACCAATCACAACGCCCCACCACCGCTCAGAAAGCCCACGACGCCGCCCCCTCCCCGCACCAGCCACGACAGTGATCGCAACGCCCCCTGTCGCTGATCGGGGAGCCCTCGCCGACGCCTGGCATTTCCTGCTCCAGCCGCGTCAGTGATCGCAACGCCCCCTGTCGCTGGTCGGGGAGCCCTCGCCGACGCCTGGCATTTCCTGCTCCAGCCGCGTCAGTGATCGCAGCGCCCCCGTGGCTGGTCGGGAAGCCCTCGCCGACGCCTGGCGGCCCTCCCCACACCAGCCCACCCGCCACAGACCCCCCGCAGCACCCTCACGCCCGCCCTCAGCCCACCACTGACGGAGCTCCCCACCTCGACCGAGCACGCCCTCGGCCTTCTGCCCCACACCCTCACACCCCACGACCGCCGGCCGCCTCAGCCCGCAACCACCCCCGCGCTTGCCTGCCCTGCGCAACCGGTCCCGCGCCGAATCGGCTCCGTGCAACCGACCCCACCCCAACCGACCCCGCCCCGACCAGCACTGCTCCAACCGGCTCGTGCAACCGACCCCGCGCCCTGCCCCGACCGGCCCTGCTCCCGTCGGCTCCGCGCAATCGACTCCGCGCAACCCCTTACCGAACCGGCCCCGCCTCGACCGACCACGCCCCAATCGACTCTGCACAACCGACGCCGCCCAGCCGGCCTCGCCTCAATCAGCTCCGTGAAACCGGCCTTGCGTAATCGATCGCGCGCCCGACCGACTTCGCACCCAGCCGGCACAGACCCCGGCCCCGGCGATCACGATCGGCCCAGCCGGCGTCCAGCCGACGACGGCGACCCGTTTGGAGCAGGTGACATGCCCAGCGAACCACAACGGCGGCGCCCGGCTCAATCGCGCGGTGGTCGACGAGCGCCAGCCCATCGCGGACGAACGAACACCAACGCAGGCCGGCGATCCATGCGGAGGTGGACGGCCCACCTGGGCGGCCCGACGGACTGCTGCCGCCAGCCCCCGATGCGGCGGAGGCTCTTCCGGTGGTGGCCGGCACCAATGCCGCCGGTCCGAGCCGAAGATGTGACGTCGGCAGCCCGCGGCGCCGGTGGTGGCTGAGGTGCCGAGCGGAAACCGGCAAGCGGAAGTGTCGTGGTCGTAGCTCCTGTGTCGATGGTGGCTGGGGTGTGACGACAGCGGCGGCTGCTGACTGCCGGTCGCAGCTGTCTGGGCGCGATCGCACCGCGGTGGTGATGGTGGTGGCGGGCGTGACGACGGTGGAGCGCCGACGTGGTTCGCCGCTGCGCAAGACCATCGCGGCGGTGGCTCGCCCGGCCGACGGCGCCAGACAGAAGAGGGCAACCCGACGAGATCACGCCGAGCGAACGACGCCGCCCGGCGAGGTGGCGGTGAGTCAGCGGAATCCGGCGGATGACGCGACGGTGAACCGGCAGCGATGCCCGGACCAGTAACAGCGACGGCCGATCCGAGCAACCGTGGACTGCCGGTTGCGGCAGGCGCAGGTGAACGCTGACGGTCGTCGACGACCGGTCGGGCCGAGGCGGAACCCGCGGCTGTCAATGGTGGACCTGTTTCGGTCGCCGGTCTGGGCGGATGCGGACGGACGCTGGCACCCGGTCGAGCCGGTGGCGGTCCGATGATCGGCGCCACCGTGGGTGGCGGTGGCGATGACGGTGGCGATGGAGCGGTAGTTGGCCGGAGCGCCTGTGCGCCAGTCTTGGTTCGCGGTTGCGTCGCCGAACGCGCGCCCCCACCCGTAGCGGCTGGCGGTGGGCCTGTTGCGGTGACTGGTGCAGGTGGCTGCGAGCTGGTGGTGGTTGGTGGTCGGGGTGGTGAGTCGACCGCTGAGGTCCGGCTGGGTGGTGACAGGCGCGTCCCAGTCGGTGGGTTGGGTGATGAGCCGGCTGCTGACGTCCGATGGGGTGGTGATGGGCGCGTTGTCGCCGATGGTCTGGGTGTCTGTGGGTCGGCGGTCGCGACCGGTCCGGGCCATGGTGTGCCGGCGGCCGGCCCGGGTGGAGGTAGGGCGGTGGTTGGTCTTGGTGGTGGTGTGCCGGCGGCTGGTCTGGGTGGCAGCGGGGCGGTAGTTGGTCTGAGTGGCGTGCTGGCGGCCGGTCTGGGCCGCGGTGGGTATGGAGCTGGGCCGCTCGGAGCTCGTCCTTCTGCTCCCGCACCTTCTCCGCCTCGGCCGGCGGGCGGTCCAGACGGGCGCGGCTGCGGTGACGTGGGATGGTCGAGCTCGCGCAGGATCTGGGCGTTGCGGAGGCGGGTCAGTTTGGTCGCGTGGCGGGCAGCGAGGCCGTGCGCGCGGGCTTCTGCGAACTCCGCCCTGGCTTGCTGCTTCGCATCGCGGCGGCGTTGCCACTCGGCGGCGGACGCGGCGCGGCGGGCTTCCCCGCTGACAGGGCCCAGCGTCGCCAGTGGGCTGGAATCTGGTGCTGACAAAGAAAAGTACGGTCGTGACATGCGCCGCCTCCCCCGATAGGCGCTGCCCCACCATTCTCCCAACCCTCACACCCATCGTCCAGTCCGATGACGTACAGCGAGCGTCACCGCACCATGAGTCAGGCTGTGATTTCGAGGGTGGCTTTTGTGGGACGCTTGGAGCGGGAGCCGGTCAGTTCGACGGTGGTCTTGCCCTCGGTGAGGGCTGCCGTCGGCATGGTCCATTCGACGGTGCCCGTGGAGGTGGCGGTCTTGACGATCTTCTGGGTGCCGTTGACTTTGATGGTGACCTGTTCGCCCTTGTCGAAGCCGGTGCCGGTGACCTTGACCGAGGCGGTGCCGACCTTGACGGAGGTGGGGGTGAGCTTGGCGGTCGGGCCGGGGGCGGCGGCAGTGGTGGAGGAGGCAGCGGAAGCGGCGGCCTTCGTCGGGGTGGTCGAGGCGGGCGCGCTCGCCTGCGGATTACCAGTCCACTGCTCGATCTTGTCGCGGCCGGCGCTGAGCAGGCCGCGGCCCCACGGGGTCAGGGCGAGGACGATGATGAGCGGCACGGCCATGAGACGGAGGCGCCAGAAGAAGCGGGAGATGGAGAAGCCTGAGCCGCTCCGGCGGGGACGGGCGGGCGGCGGCGCCGGCGGTGGGTCTGCGGGACGCTCCGGCGGGTCTTCGCGGGCGTACTGCGGCATGAGGTCCTCGTCGCCGTAGATCGCGACGTTGCCCTGCATGGTGACGCCCGGGCCGATGATGACCGAGGGGCGCTGTGGGCGTTGTTGCTGCGGTACGACCGGAGCCTGCTGGACCGCCGGAGCCTGCTGGACCGCCGGAGCCTGCAGGGCGGCCGGAGCCTGCGAGGGTGCGCCGTGCGTGGGCGGGTAGGTCGGTGCGGGGGATGCGTACGCCCCGGGGCCGGAGGTCTGATACGCCGCGGGCGGTGCGGACGCAGGGAAGCTCGCCGAGGGGGGATGGCCCGCCGGTTGTCCAGCACCCGGATAGGCCCCGGGCGCACCGGAGGCCGGGTAGCCCGCAGGTGGCACAGAAGTCTGGTAACCCGCAGGCGGGGAGGAAGCCGGGAAACCAGAAGACGGTGACGAAGCTGCGTAACCAGCAGGTGGGGCAGAAGCTGGGTAGCCAGACGACGGTGAGGAAGCCGGGTAGCCAGGCGACGGGGTAGAAGCCGGGTAGCCAGAGGACGGGGTGGAAGCCGCGTAGTCAGAAGGCGGGGCAGAAGCCGGGTAGCCAGGCGACGGTGACGAGGCCGGGTAGCCAGAAGATGGGGCAGAAGCCGCGTAGCCGGCAGGCGGGGCGGAAGTCTGGTAACCCGTGGGCGGGCCGGAAGCTGGGTAGGCAGAAGACGGGGTTGAGGCCGCGTAGCCGGAAGAGGGGGAGGAAGCAGCGTAGCCAGCGGGCGGGCCGGAAGCTGGGTAGGCAGAAGACAGGGTAGAGGCCGCGTAGCCGGAAGACGGGGAGGAAGCAGCGTAGCCAGCGGGCGGGGCGGAAGCTGGGTAACCAGAAGGCGGTGTGGAAGCTGGGTAACCAGAAGACGGTGTGGAAGCTGGATAGCCCGCGGCGGGTGTGGAAGTCGTGTAGCCGGGCGGTGAAGAGAGTGGATAGCCCGGCGGCGGGTCGGTGGGTGGTGGGGCGGAAGGGTGTGCCGCAGGGGCGCCCTGAGTGACGGTGTTGCCGAGGAGGAGGGCGCCGAAGGCGACCGGCAGCTCAGGCTGCTCCGGCACGATGGGGGCCATGCCGAAGCGGGCGTGCAGGCGGCTCGCCACCAGGGGCAGCCGGCTGGAGCCGCCGACCAGGAGGATCGCGTCCAGCTGGGAGGCGGGGACGCCGGAGCGTTGCAGGACGCGGCGGGTCTCGTCGACGGCGCGGTCGACGAGGGGGCCCGCGACCCGGTCCAGCTCCTCCCGCGTCAGGTGGGTGGCCTGGTCGACGCCCGGCACGTGGATCGGGGCGGAGGCGGCTCTGGAGAGCATCTCCTTCGCCGCGCGTACCTCCGACCAGAACGCCATCCGGTCGCGGAAGTCGGCACCTGTACGCGGCTGCTGCAGGCGGCGCCACAGGTCGGGGTCGTGGGCGGCGATCTGCTGGCCGAGGTGGCCGACCAGGGCGGCGTCGATGTCCGTGCCGCCCAGGTCGTCGAGGCCGCCGGTCGCCAGGACGCGCAGGGCGTCGGAGCCCCCCGAAAGAGCCACCGTGACGTCGAGGGTGCCGCCGCCGAAGTCGAACACGGCGACCGCGCGGCCGGGAGCGACACGGGCGCCGAGGACCCGCATGCAGTACGTGGCCGCGGCCACCGGCTCGTCCAGCAGCGTCACCCGGCCCAGCCCGGCGATGTCGGCCGCCGAGGACAGCACGGCGCGGCGGCGCGGGCCCCAGTCGGCGGGGCAGGTGAGCACCGTGGTGCCGCCGGCCAGGACGCCGGTCTGCGCGGCCTCGCCCGCGACGCGGCGCAGGATCGCGGCGAGCAGCTCGACGACGGGCACCTCGCGGTCGCCCAGCAGGATGAGGCCCTCGTCGATGTGACCCTTGGGGTTCGGCTCGTAGCGCGCCGCGTCGGTCGCCATGTGCCGCTCGGCGTCGCGCCCCACGAACACGGTGCCGGAGGCGTCGGCGAACACGGCCGACGGCAGCAGCGGGTTGCCGTCGAAGAGCAGCGGGCGCGGCGTGCCGTCGCCCCGGTCGACGACCGCGACCGTGTTGGAGGTGCCGAGGTCGACGGCGAAGCGGACCTGACCCTGCACGAAGCACCCCCACAAGCGGACCGGACGCCGAATGGTACGCCACCGCGGAACACCGGTGCCCGCCCACGAGCGTCCAGGCGACTAGGGTTGGCGGATGCCGGTGCTGTACGTCGTGGCCTGTGGCGGGCGCCCCGCCGCCGACCTGCCCGACTTCGTCGCCTCCGCCCAGCGCGACGGGTGGACCGTCTGCGTGGTCGCGACCCCCGACGGCCTCAAGTTCATCGACGCCGACGCCCTGCGTGAGCAGACCGGGTATCCGGTGCGCTCGCAGTACAAGAACCCTGACGAGCCTGACGTCCTGCCGCCGGCCGACGCGTTCGTGGTCGCCCCGGCCACCTTCAACACGGTCAACAAGCTCGCCGCCGGGATCAGTGACACCCTCGCCCTCGGCCTGCTCAACGAGGGCATCGGCCTGGGCCGCCCGGTCATCGCCGTCCCCACCCCCAACGCGGGCCTGTCGCGGCACCCCGCGTTCCTGGCGAGCGTGCGCACCCTGCGCGACTGGGGCGTCACGGTCCTGTTCGACCCCGCCGCCGTCCCACCCCTGGACAGCGACCCGACCACCCCGGTGCCCCCGTTCCCGTGGCCCGCCGCCACCGCCGCACTGCAGGCCCTGCCCAGATGAGACGCCTCGCCGTCATCGGCGTCCCCGGCACGGACCCGTGGGCCGTCGCAGACATGATCGCCGCGCGCCTCGGCGTCGGTGCCGTCAGCCTCCGCGATGCCGTGCAGGCGGAGTTCCGTGCCGGCACCGCCCTCGCGGCCGAGGCCGGCCGGTTCATGAACGCCGGTGAGGTCGTGCCGGACGAGCTGTACCTGTCGATCCTGCTGCCGCACCTGCACCCCGACGGCTTCGTCCTGGCCAACTTCCCGAGGGGCCTCGCCCACGCCGCCGGGCTCGCCGAGCGGGGCGTCACCCTCGACCGCGCCGTCGACCTGGTGCTGCCGGACGCGGAGGTCGTCCGCAGGCTCGACGGCCAGCGGGTCTGCCGTGGCTGTGGCCGGGTGTGGCAGGTCGACGACGCCCCGTCGGACCGTTGCGACCGCTGCGCCGGTGAGCTGTTCCGGCCCGAGTCCAACGCCCCCGGAGTCGCCGTGATGAGAGTGCGGAACTACCGGTCCATGGTCGCGCCGGCACTGGAGCACTACCGGGCGCTGGGGATCCTGCACCCGGTCGACGCGACCCTGCCGCCGGAGCGGATCGTCGAGGCGGCGCTGTGCTGACCCGGGACGGGTGTCGACTGTGGACGGAGGTCGGCGGGGACGGGCCGCCGCTGGTGTTCTGTCACGGTGGGCCCGGGCTGTGGGACATGGCCGGCGACCTTGCCGCGATGTTCGCCGGGCACCACCGGACCGTCCGCTGGGACCAGCGTGGCTGCGGACGGTCGGAGCGGCGCGGGCCGTACACCCTGGATCAGAGCCTCCAGGATCTCGACGACGTCATCGAGGAGCACGCGGGCGGCGGGGCCACGCTGCTCGGGCACTCGTGGGGTGCGCACCTCGCCCTCGAATACGCGCTGCGGCATCCGGATCGCGTTGAGCGGCTGGTGTACGTCGCCGGCACGGGCATCGACGACGAGGACACGTGGAAGCCGGCGTTCCGGCGCAACCTCGGCGTCGTGCTGGGCGGCTGGGACCGGGCGTCGGTGGTGCGGCTGTGGACCGCAGAGTTTCCCGACCGGGAGCGGGCCGTCGCGCACGCCGAGGCGATGGCGACGCCGTGGTTCGACATCAACCGGGAGTGCGGCGCCGCCATCAACGCCGAGATCGCGCGGCGGCTGCGGGAGACGGACCTGGCCGCGCGGTGCCGGGAGCTGCGCGTGCCGGTGCTGGTCGTCGACGGTAGCGCGGACCTGCGGCCGCGGTCGGCGGTCGACTCGCTGGTGGCGGCGCTGCCCGACGTGCGCAGGGTGGTGCTGGAGGGGGCGAGCCACCTGCCGTGGGTGGAGGACCCTGACGGCTTCTCGGGGGCGGTTCTCGGGGAGCCGCGGAGGTAAACCCCGGATGCCCGTGCGGCATCTGCGGCGAAAGGGTGGGAGGGACAGATTTCCACCTATCGTTGGAGGTGACCGCATATGCGCGCACTCGGTGCCGCACTCGTCGCGGCGGCGCTCGTCGTCGCGACGGCCGTGCCCGCCCAGGCACACGGCACGCACGGGGAGCGGTGCACGCCCGTGGCCGCCGGGACCCCGCTGGGGGAGGCCATCGCGGGGCTGCCGGACGCGGAGGCGTCCGGGGCGCTCCTGCTGCTGCACGACGCCGGCGGCTGCCGGCAGGGCGCCGCCGGGATCGCCGACGTCCGCACCGGACGGACGGTGCCGGTGGACGGCAGGTTCCGGATCGGCAGCATGACGAAGACGTTCACGGCGGTCGTCACGCTGCAGCTGGTCGCCGAGGGGCGGCTCGACCTGGACGGGACCGTGCAGCACTACCTGCCGGACCTCCTGCCCGCCGGCACGGCACCCGTGACGGTGCGGCAGGTCCTCACGTACACCAGCGGCATCAACCACGTCGAGGTCCCCAACAAGCAGTCGGCGTGGTTCCTGGAGCACCGCTACGACCGGTGGGCCGAGGGCAGCCAGATCGACACGGCGAAGCCCCTGGCGTTCACGCCCGGCACGAAGCAGCGGTACGGCAACGTCGACTACATCGTGGCCGGGCTGCTGATCGAGAAGGTCACCGGCCGCACCTGGGAGTCGCAGATCCAGCGCCGGATCGTCGAGCCGCTCGGCCTGCGCGGCACCACCGCGCCCGGCCGGGACGTCGAGGTCCGCGGCCCGCACGCCCACGGCTACGAGGCGACCGCCGCCGGCTGGGTCGACGTGACCCGCGCCGACACGTCGCTGCAGTGGTCCGCCGCGTCGATCGTCTCGACCGCGCCGGACCTGGACAGGTTCATGGTGGCCCTGTTCAGCGGCCGGCTGGTGCCGGAGCCCCAGCTGTCGGAGATGTTCACCGTGCCCGCGGGGATCAAGCTGTACGACGGCAACGACGACCCGTCGGACGACAAGGACGCGGTGTACAGCGCCGGCCTGACGAAGCTGCCCGTCGGCCCGCTGACGCTGTGGGGCAAGAGCGGCGACCGCCCCGGCTACAACAACGGGATGGCCGCGACCCGGGACCTGTCCTCGCGCCTGGTCTTCTCCGTCAACACCCTGCACATGGGCGGCAGCGACCAGCCGGTCCGCTCCCAGCGCATCATCGCCGCGGCCCTCCTGGGGCTCTGACCGTTGCCCTTTAGTCTCCGCGAAGATAATCTACGCGGAGACTAAAGGAGGAGCTATGTGGGAGTACGAGTACGCGGCCGACAGCACGGTGGAAGCCGGGGCGCTCTGGGCGCTCTGGAGTGACGTCGGCGGGTGGCCGCGGTGGAACGCCGGGGTCGAGCGGATCGAGATCGACGGGCCGTTCGCGGCCGGGACCGCGTTCCGGATGACGGCACCCGGCGAGGACGAGCCGATCGAGATGCGGCTCACCGAGGTCGTGCCGGGGGAGCGGTTCACCGACGAGATGGACGCCGGGGACTTCGTCGTGCGGACCGGGCACCGCATCGAGCGGACCGCCGGCGGGACCAGGGTCGTGTACCGGACCGAGATCACCGGGCCGGCCGCCGGTGAGGTCGGGCCGCGGCTCGGGCCGGCGATCACCGGCGACTTCCCGGACGTCGTCGCGGCCCTCATCGCGCAGGCGCGGGTGGGGGTGTAGCGGATGGCGCTGCGGCCGGACGAGAGCCCGGGGTTCCTGCTGTGGCACGTCACGCTGCGCTGGCAGCGGGGCATCGCGGCGGCGCTCGGGCCGCTCGAGCTGACTCACGTGCAGTTCGTGCTGCTGGCCAGCGCCTGGTGGCTCAACCGGGCCGGCGAGGCGCCCAACCAGCTGGCGCTGGCCAGGCACGCCGGCACCGACGTGAAGATGGCGTCGCAGGTGCTGCGCAAGCTGGAGGAGAAGGGCCTCATCGAGCGCGCCGTCGACCCCGCCGACACGCGGGCGAGGCGGCTGCGGGTCACGGAGCGCGGGGCCGAGCTCGCCCAGCGTGCGATCGGTGTCGTCGAGGCCGCCGATGCGGCGTTCTTCGCCGGTACCGACAGCGCCGCCGTCGTCCGGACGCTCAAGCCTCTGGCGGGTCGCTGACCGGCACGGCGGAGAAGAACTGGCGGCCGCCGCGCAGGTGCCGGTCGAAGCGCAGCCCGGCGGCGACGAGGGCGGCGCGCATGTCGGCGTTGCTGAGGCGGCGGGCCGAGTTGCGCTGCTCCCAGGTGGTGCGGCCGAGACGGTAGGTGCTGCGACTGTCCAGGACTGTGCCGTCGAAGGACTCGATCTCGAACGTGATCTCCATTCGCTTGAGCCGGCCGCTGAACATCACCGCCATGTCGAACCACGACGGCGGCAGCCAGCGCAGCACGACCAGGCCATCGGGGGTGACGTGCCGGCGGCACGCGGCGAGCAGCTCGTCGCGCAGCGTGACGTCGACGGCGTTGGTGCGGGCGCTCGCCGCCAGCACCACCGGGAAGCGCTCGCCGAGGTCCAGGCCGCCGAGGTCCGCCTGCACGGTGCGGGCGTCGCGGACCTGAGCCAGCATGGCGGCCGAGTCGTCGACGACCACCATCTCGTGACCCAGTCCGGTGAGGCCGTTCGCGAAGCGGCCGCCCGAGTGGCTGAGGTCCAGGATAGCCGCCCCCGGGGGGACCTTGGAGTGGAGAAAGGCCAGTTCGCCGCAGTCGGGCAGCACCTCGTAGAGACCGACGGGGCGGCCGTCGGCGGTGACCTCGGACATCAGGCAACCATGCCATCTGCGTGACATCATTGCCCGCAATATGACCTCACTCGACCTCTGTTACGAAAGCCTCGACGGGTTGTCCGTCGGCGACGCGGTCGGCGCCCAGTTCTTCGTGCCGGGCACCACGCTGTCCCACATCACCGAGGCGAAGGAGCCGCCCGGCGCCTGGCCGTGGACCGACGACACGGAGATGGCCTGCTCGATCGTCGACGAGCTCGCGGTGCACGGGCGCATCGACCGGGACAGGCTCGCGTCGGCGTTCTCCCGCCGGTACGAGCCGTACCGCGGCTACGGCGGCGGTGCCGTCGTCGTCCTGCACCGGATCCGCGACGGCGTGCCGTGGCGGGAGGCGGCCCGGGACGCGTTCGACGGCCTCGGCTCGATGGGCAACGGTGCCGCGATGCGGGTCGCGCCGCTCGGGGCGTTCCACGCCGGGGACTCGCGCAGCGCCGCGCTCGACGCGATGCGCAGCGCCGAGGTCACCCACGCGCACAGCGAAGGCATCCTCGGCGCGGTCGCCGTCGCCGTCGCGGCCGCCGAGGCGGGCTGGGGGCGGCTCGTCGACGCGCCGCTGGAGCCCGGCGAGCTGTTCGACGCGGTGCTCGCGTACCAGGTGGACAGCCAGGTCAAGAGCGGCCTGGAGCGGGCCCGCCGGCTCGTCGACGAGGGCGCGGGCGTGGCGGAGGCCGCGTACGTCCTGGGCAACGGCTCGCAGGTGCTCGCGCAGGACACGGTGCCGTTCGCGCTGTGGGCCGCCGCGACCCACCTCGCCGACTACCGCGCGGCGATCCTGGCGTGTGTGGAGGCCGGCGGCGACGTCGACACGACGGCCGCGATCACCGGCGGTGTCGTCGCCGCGGCGGTCGGCCGCGACGGCATCCCGAAGGACTGGCTGACCCACCGCGAGCAGCTGCCGGGCTGGGTCGCGGCCCCCTGAGACCGCGATGCAAACTTTCCGGCACCGCCGGCGTCAATGGCGGTGAAGGAGGTGCCACGTCGTGGAGACACCCGAGGAGGCCGAGTTCTCGGCCTTCGTCGAGCAGCGCGCGCACGCGCTGCTGAAGACGGCGTACGCGCTGACCGGGGACCGGCACGCCGCCGAGGACCTCGTGCAGAACGCCCTGGCGAAGGCGTTCGCCCGGTGGCGGCGCATCGACGAGCCTGAGCCGTACCTCCGGCGGATGATCTACAACGAGTTCGCGTCGGGGTGGCGCAGCCGGCGCCGGCAGGCGGAGGTGACGGTCGCCGAGCCGCCGGACCGCGCCGGCACCCGGCAGGTCGACTCCGACACCGCGCTGCGGCTGCTGCTGCGCGACGCCCTGCGGGCGCTGCCGCCCCGGCAGCGGGCGGTGCTGATCCTGCGGTACTTCGAGGACATGAGCGTCGAGGAGACCGCCGAGATCCTGTCCTGCCGGGTGGGCACGGTCGCCAGCCAGGCGTCCCGCGGCCTGGCGAAACTGCGCGAGCTCGTGCCGCAGCTCGACTGGGTGGAAGTGGGAGGGCGGCACTGATGAGCTTCGAGCGGCTGCTCCACGAGACGATCGACGAGATGGCCGGCGAGGTCCACGCCCCCGGTGCCGGCCTCGCCGCCCGCAGCATGGCCAAGGGCCGGCGCATCCGCAGGACCCGCCGCCTGGCCGTCGGCGCCGCCGCGGCCGTGGCGGTCGCCGCCGTCGCCGTGCCGTGGCTGGCCCTGCCGCACCGGGACGGCGCGGCGCCCGTGGTGCCGGCCGCGTCGGTGACGGCGTCCCCGGCGGCGACACTCGCGTGGGGGTCTGGGCTTCCCGGTGGCTGGGTCGTGACCAAGATCGGCGACCGGGTGCTCGACCGGGCGACCGGCGAGCTCGTCTCCACGTCGGGGGTGGTGTGGCCGGCGCCGGCCGGCAAGCGGGTCCTCACGGTCGTCGCCCCTGAGCGGGTACGGATCAGCGACGTCCGCGGCACGAACCCGGTCACCGTCGACACCGCCGGCTTCGTCGGCGACTACAGCTGGAACGCGGTCGGTGACCGCCTCGTCGGCGGGATCAGCCAGAAGGAGCCGTTCAAGGTCGGGTTCGCCGTCATCGACGCCGGGACCGGTGAGGTGCGCAGGCACTGGATCGACCACGACCGGTACGACTGCAGCGAGTGCACCTTCACCTGGACGCGCGACGGCGGCGGCGTCACGCTGCCCATCGCCGACCGCTCCGGCGGCGAGGCGGAGGAACGTGTCGACCACCTCCAGTACTTCGACGCCACGACCGGCGAGGCGGGAAGCTTCGCGCAGGTGCCGGCGATGCCGTCCGGCCCGTTCTCGTGGTCGCCGGGCGGCCGGTACGTCGTGGCCGGCCCCTCGGTGCCCGGGGCGTCGGCGGGCTGGCGGCGCTTCGACACCACCACCGGGCAGAGCGTGCCCTTCCCGGGACCCGCGGTGTGGGTGACCGCCGACGTGCTGCTCGCCGTGCGGGACGGCAAGGTGCTCGTGGTGACCCCCGACGGCACCGTCACCGCCACGCTCGACGTGCCCGGCGCCGAGCCGGGCACCGCGATCAGCATCGGACCGCCGGGCTAGCGGGGCACCCGCAGCGGCCGCTCGACGGCGTCCTGGGCCGCCAGCAGCGCCATCAGGTCGCGGTACGCGGCCGGGTCCAGGTCACCGGTCAGCAGCCGGTCGAACGCCTTCGCCTCGCGGCGGGCCAGGACGGGGCCGGCCGGGCGGGGCGGGGGGAGCGGGCCGAAGCGGGCGGCGAGCCACCTGGCCGCCCGCGGCTCGTACGCGCCCTCGAGACGGTGGTGCCGGATCATCCACGCGTGGAGGGCGATCAGTACCGCGTACGCCACGGCGACGAACAGCACGACGAGCACACCGAGCAGGGTATCCCCCCGACGTGCGGGGCCGGTGAGTTGGCCGCCGCTCGAATCCGCCGATAGTGTTGCGGACCGCGGCAAAAGAGCGGCGACAGCGCACAGGGGAGGAGCGGGACCGCGTGGTGCAGGAGTGGCAGCCGGACCTCTTCGACAGCGGCCCGGTCACCAGCTCCGACCAGCCCGAGGTCCGGTCACCGGCCGCCGACGCGTCGATGCGGGCCCGCTGGCGGGCGCTGATCCTCACCGACCCGGTCGCCCGGCTCGTCCGCAACGCGGCCCACGCCAGCGTCCACCAGGCCTACGACCTGCGCCAGCTCGCGCTCGCCGCGGTCGACATCGCGGTCGCGTCGATGGGGTTCGCCAGGCAGATCACCCTCGCCGAGCTGATCGAGTCGACCGCCGAGCTCGCCGCCGTCATGCACCCCGGCGGCGCGGCCGGCGACCACCAGGACGCCGCCCGCTGGGTCGTGAAAGGCCTGCTCAACGACGCCGACAACCAGGGCGCGTTCGTCTACTCGTTCGTCGACGCGCACGCCTTCCCACCGCGCCGCGAGGAGTACGCGTTCAAGCTCCTGCAGCTGCAGGACGGCCCCGACGGCGCGGTCGTGCTCGCCTCCCACCAGGCGGTCATGCTGTATCTCAACGGCCTCGACCTGGACGTCGACGACGCCGAGGCCGCGTTCTCCGTCGTGCTGCAGCGCCAGCTGCGGGACCGGCGCTTCGAGGCCGCCGCCCGCACCGCCACGCAGGCCGAGCGCGTGTCGGTGGCCATGTCCGCGTCCCTCGCCGACGTGCTCGACGCGACCCGCCGCGACGTGCGCGCGTTCGACTGGATCACCGATGTGCCGCACCGCCTCGCGCGGGCCCGCGAGCACGTCGAGGCCCGCATCGCCGCCGACGCCGAGGTCCTCAACCACGTCGCGGCGGGCATCGACACCGAGACCGACAGCGCAGTGCGGCAGGCGTCCGGCGACCTCGTGGAGACCCTGCGCCGCATCCGCCGGGTGCACCTGGACCTCGCGGAGCGGGTCGCCGGCGCGCGGGGCGTGTTCCTGCAGGCCCAGCTGAGCCAGGTCTTCGCCCGCCGGGTCCACCTGCGGCTGCTCAACATCGAGCCGGAGCTGTTCCACCCCGTGCTCGACGCGCCGGCGGAGCAGGCCCGGGTCGTGGCCGAGACGTTCGGGGACCGGGTGCTCGGCCTGCGCGTGCCGCGGCTGCTGCACCTCGACGGGCTCGTCGACATGCTGCTCGCCCCGCCCCGCGCGGCCGAACCCGCCGACCAGGAGACCGAGACGCCCGGCGACGTCGAGGGCGTCGACCTGCAGGCCTACCCGCCCGCGGTCGTCGCCGAGGCCACCCGCATCCTGCGCCGCGCCGCGGCCGAGCCGGTCCCGCTGTCGGTGCTGCTGGGCAGTGCCACCGAGGCCACCGAGGCCACCGGGATCGCCGCCGGCGGCGACGACCTGCGGGAGCTGGTGCTGCTGACCGCGCTGTGGTCCTACGCGCCCGACGTCGGGGACCCCGACGCCAAGTCCGACCTCACGGCCCTCACCGAGGCGCTGTCCGCGGAGCGCTCCGGCGACCGCCTCGACCATCCCCTCGCCTGGGGCGACGACCTGCTGGTGCGCTACGAAGGAGGCCTGGACCCGTGACGGTCCCGATCGAGGACGTGTGGTCGGCGGCCGAGCTCGTCGCGTTCGGCCTGCGCACCGGCGCCCGGCCCACCGACGGCAACACCTACGGTCAGCTGCTGGAGCGGTACCGCACCAACACCGCCTTCCGCGACGCGGTCGACACCGTCGCCGGGGGCCTCGGCCTCGTCGTGCTCGGCGCGCCCGCCCGCACCGGCCTGGTCCTGAGCACCCAGCCGGGCAGCGTGTTCGCGCTGCGCATGGCCGACCTGCGCGGCGGCAGCATGAGCGCCGACGACAAGCTCATCGCCGGCCTCGTCGTGCTGGGCATCGCCGCGTACGCGTTCCCGCACGACGTCGACCTCGACACCACCGACGTGAAGATCGTGGAGGTCGCGGCGCTGGACCGGTTCGTCCGCGACGCCGCCGACCGGGTCCTCGCCCTGCCCGGCGACCCCGACACCGTCGACGGGCAGGCCCGCAGGGCGGCCGAGGTGTACCGGCGGACCGCCGCGTTCAAGCCGAAGGACCGGCTGCCGGGGCCGGCGCGGGGGTGCACGCAGTTCGCGGTCCTCGAGGTCCTGGGCTGGCTCGTCGAGCGGGGCGCCGCGCGGCAGGTGCCGCAGATGGGCGCCGGCTCGTTTCAGCTGACCGACCGCTTCCGGCTGCTCGTCGCGGACGTGGCCGGCGGCGAGGCCCTGGAGGCGCTGCGCTCGGTGCGCCGCACCGCGACCGCCGCGGCCGACTCCGGCGCGGTCAAGGCTTCCGGTGGGTCCACTGTGGAGGGTGTGTGATGGCGGCGCCGGCGAGACTGTGGCAGATGCGGCGGGTGTACCTCGACCGGGTGGGCTCACCTGCGGCGCGCTTCCGCGACGTGTGGCTCGACCTGACCGGCAAGGACGGCACGCCGCTGGACACCATCCTGTGGATGCGCAACGGTGGCGGCAAGTCGACGCTGATCGCCCTCATCTGCGCCCTGATCCGGCCCGACCGGCGGGACTTCCTCGCTACCGCCACGACCGGCCGGCACCTGGAGGACTGCGTCCTCGGCGCCGACACCGGCCACGTCGTCGTCGAATGGACCGACCCGACCGGCCGGCGGCTCGTCACCGGCGCCGTCTACGAGTGGACCGACCGCGTCCAGCCCGCCGACCCCAACGCCGGGCACGACCGGCTGAAGCAGACCTGGTACGCCTTCACGCCCGAGGTCGAGATCGAGTCCCTGCCGTTCGCGACCGCCGACCTCAAGGAGTTCGTGCGGGCCGTGGAGGCGCTGCCGGCCGGCGCCGAGGCCGTCGTCACCACCAAGCAGGACCGGTGGGCGCAGGCGCTGCACGACCGCGGCCTCGACCCGGGCCTGTTCACCGCCATCCTGCGGATCAACGCCTCCGAGGGCGGGATCGAGCACCACTTCAAGTTCAGGACGTCCGACGACTTCGTGCAGTACCTGCTGAGCCTCGTCACCGAGCCCACCTCGGCGACGAAGGTCGCCACGATCCTGCGCGGCACCCGCGAACGGCTCGCCCGCCAGCCGCGCCTGCGCGCCGAGGTCGCCTTCTGCGACGAGGCCGTCGACCTGCTCGACGTCCTCGACCGGTCCCGCGCCGCCGTCACCACCGCCACCACCGAGGCCGCCGCCACCCGGCAGGCGGCGGTGCGCCTCGCCGCGTCGTTCACCGGCGCCGCCGCGCTCGCGGCTGCCGCCGCCGGCGAGCACGAGGCCGTGGCCGGCGCCGCCGCGCTCGCCGCCACCGACGCGGAGACCAGGGCGGCGACCCTCGACGTGCTGCTGCGCGAGGAGCAGTGGCAGGCCGCGTCCCGCCGGCACGCCGACGCCCGCGCCGCCGTCGAGGACGCCGCCGCCACCGTCTTCGCCCGGCGCCGGGTGCACCGTGCCTGGCAGCTCGTCCCGCTCCTCGTCGACCGCGACCAGCTCACCTCCCGCCTGACCGCCGCCCGGGGCCGGCAGCGGGAGGCGGAGGCGGGCGCCGCCCCGCTGCGGCAGGCCAGGTCGGAGGCCGCCGCCGGGTACCTGTCGGCCCTGCGTGACGCGTGCGCGGAGCTCGACGACACCGTGGCGACGCTCACCACCCAGGCCGCCGACGCCGCCGAGCAGCAGGCGAAGTCCCGAGCCCTCGCCGACGGCCTCCGCGCCGAACTGGGCGGCCTCACCGGCCGGCAGCGCGCGATCGAGCAGTACCTCGCCGCCTTCGACCACGACGTGCGCGCCGCCGCCACCGCCGGCCACCTCACCACGGCCACCGACCCGACCGCCGCCGACCCCGCCGCCGCGGACCCGGTCACCGCCGGCCACCTCGGCGTCGCCGGGCACGTCGGTGCCGCCGAGGAGGACGCGGAAGCGGCGGGGACCGTCGAGCGGCTGGGGGCGGCGCTGGCCGCGGCCCGTGCCGCCGACGAGGAGGCGGCGCGGCGGCTGGCGGAGGAGCTGCCGGCGGAGGCGGAGCGGCTCGACGCGGACCGGGCCACGCACGAGCGGGAACGCGCTTCGGTGCACGCCGCCGTCACCGAGCTGACCCGGCAGCTGGCCACGCTCGACAGCGTCCGCACGCCGCTGCTCGCCGAGATCGACGCCCTGGCCACGGATCCGCGGCTCACCGCGCTCACCGAACGCGACACCGTCGACCCCGTCGGCGAGCAGCGGCTCCTGGTCGACCAGCTGTCGGAGGCGATCGTCGGCGCCGACCGGCAGCGCATCCAGCTCGCCGTCGCCGACGCCGAGGACGACCGGGCCGTGCAGGCGCTCGCCTCGCCGCGCGGGCTGCTGCCCGCCGCCCTCGACCTGGCCCGCGCCGCCGACGTCCTGGCCGCCGAGCGGATCCCCGCCAGCACCGGCTGGCACCACCTCGCCGACCGGGTCCCGCAGGACCGCTGGGCCACGCTCGTCGACCGGGTCCCGCACCTCGTCGGCGGCCTCCTCCTGCACGACGAGGCCGACCTCGGCCGGGCCCGCGCGGCCCTGCACGCCGCCCGGCTCTTCCCCACCAGCGCCGTCCAGGTCTCCACCACCGCGCACCTCGACGCCGCCATGGGGGAGCCGGGGGAGCCGGGGCCGGGGTTCGTCCTGGAGCCGGCGCCCGCCATGTACGACCGGACCGCGGCGGCACGGGAGGCGGACCGCCGGGCCGAGAGCCGCCGGGACCGGGGCGAGCGGGTCCAGGAGCTGCTCGACGCCCGCGACCACGACCTGCGGCTCAAGGACCAGCTGCGCCAGCTCGCCGACCGGTGCCCGCCGGGGCATCGCGAGCACCTCGACGCCGAGCACCAGCGGATCGGCGACCTGCTGCGCGGTGCCCGGGGCCGGGCGGTCGAGCTGGACGGCGCCCGCGGGGAGCTGGACGCCCGCGCCGGCCGGCTGCGCCAGGCCCAGCAGCTGCTCGCCGAGCGGCGCCGGATCCTGGCCACCCGACTCGGTGTGCTGCAGGACCTGGCCCGCCGGGCGCCCGAGGCCGACCGGCAGCGCGACGAGCTGCGCGGGCTGCCCGCCGCCCGGACCGACCTGGAGGGGCAGCTGGAGCAGGCGGAGGAGCAGGAGCGCGGGCACGCCACCGTCGCCGCCCGCTGCACCTCGGACGCCGAACAGCACCGGAGCACCGCCAGGGGCCACCGCGCCCGGATGGACGAGCTCCGCCGGGTCGCCGAGCCGGCGGCCGGCGCCGGGCCGGCCCGCGAAGGCGCCGGCGCGGCGGCAGGCATCGGAAGGCCGGTGAGCCTCGCGGCGGCGATGAGCGCGTACCAGGCGGCCGACGAGGCGTACACGCGCCGTTCGTCCGGCGACGCCCTCGAGGCCACGATCAGCGAGATCGGCCGGCGGCTCGACGCGCTCGACCGGCAGGCGCGGCAGTTCAGCGCCGAGGAGCACGAGACCGCCGCCCGGCTCGCCGCCACGCCCGAGGCCGCCGACCCGGCGCTCGTCGCCCGCGACACCGAGCTGGCGGAGCAGGAGCACTTCGCGGCGCGGGCGGCCGCGACCCGGGCGGAGGCCGAGCGCGACGCCGCCCGCCGGGACCTCGCCGACCGCGGCGCGAGCCGCCCGGCGCCGGAGGAGCTGTCGCCGGCCGTACCGACGCCGCAGAACCTGCAGGAGCACCTCGACGCCGCCGGTGAGACCGTGCGGGCGGCCCGCGAACGGCAGGCGGCGGCCGTGCGGGCGGCCGAGGCGCAGCACCGCCGTGCCGCCGACTTCCAGGGGCTCGCCGGGGACCTGGAGGCCGACCTCGGCGAGCACGACCCCGTCGCCGCGCAGGAGTTCGACGGCGACGTCGACGCGGCGCGGGAGGCGGGACGCGCCGCGCGGCGGGCGCTGCAGGCGGCCGAGAAGGCGGTCACCGCCGCCCGCAACCAGCTCGCCGCCGAGGTGCACCGCGTCGACCGCTGGGCCGGCGAGGAGCGCTTCGCCGCCGTCACCGCCGAGGTGCGGGACCGGTTCCGCGGCGAGCGCACCGCCGACCTGCCGCCGGAGCTGGCGGGGGAGCTGCGCACCTACCGGCACGCGCTCGCCGGCGAGCTCGAGGCCGTCGACAAGGACAAGCACCTCGTGGTGACCGCGCTGTGCGCCGAGGTCCGCGAGGGGCTCAAGACGCTGCAGCGCGCCCAGCACCACGCGCAGCTGCCGCCCGGTCTCGCCGACCACCTGCGCAACCGCCGCTTCCTCGACGTCGGCCCACGCTCCACTGTGGACACCACCGACGCGACGCTGCGCAGCCGGGTCGAGCGCCTCGTGGAGCGGCTCGTCGCCCGCCAGGAGAACATCCCCGACGGGCTGACGCTGGTGTGGGAGGCGACCACCGCCGTCGTCGGCCGCGGCAACTTCACCGCCCGCGTGCTGAAGCCGTCGACCGAGCTGGGCGAGGACCGCCAGCCGGTCGAGCTGATGAGCAAGTGGTCCGGCGGGGAGAAGGTCACGATCAGCCTGCTGCTGTTCTGCATGCTCGCCCGCCTGCGCGCCGCCAACCGCGGCGGCGACGTGCCCGGCCTGGGCGTGCTGCCGATGGACAACCCGCTCGGCACGGCGAACTACGTCGCGTTCCTGGACCTGCAGCGCCGGGTCGCCGCCGCGAACGGCATCCAGCTCGTCTTCCTGTCCGGCCTCGGCGACATGCGCGCCGTCGGCCGCTTCCCCAACGTGGTCCGGATGCGCAACACCCACCACCGCGGCCGCAACTACGCCCAGGTGCAGGAACGCGAGCTGAACGACGACCAGGTGATCGAGGGGATCACCACCGCCCGGCTCACGTTCCCGCACCAGGAGACGCTCCTGTAAGCCCTACGCGGGCTCGATCCAGATGTTGCGGTAGCGGACGTTGGCGCCGGGGTCGTTGTGGTCCTGCAGGCGGATCGGCAGCGCGGCCGCGGACTCGGCGGCCCCGTTGCCGGTCGGGCCGTCGATCGCCACGTCGTTGTGGACGACGACGCCGTTCCACACGACGGTGACGCGGGCGTTCTCCGTCTTCGTCGCGCCGTTCCAGCGGGCGGCGCGGAACGTGACGTCGTAGGTCTGCCACGTCTCCGGCGCCGTCGCCGGGTTGCTGTCCGGTGCCCGTTTCAGGTAGATCGCGCCGCACTCGTTGGTGGCGAGGGTGGCCTTGCCGTACGTGTCGAGCACCTGCAGCTCGTAGCGGTCCTGCAGGTAGATGCCGCTGTTGCCGCGGGCCTGGCCGGTCACCTCGGGCGGCAGGTTCGGCAGCCAGAACTCCACGTGCAGCTTGAAGTCGCCGAAGGTCTGCTTGGTGCGCAGGTCACCGCCGAGCACCTCCACCGACCCGCCGGACACGGGCCAGGTCGCCGCGCTGCCATCGGACGCGGCGAACGCGTTGAGGTTGCCGCCGTCGAACAGCTGCACCCGGCTGACCCCGTTGTGCGTCCACACCTGCCGCGCGTCGCCGATCTGCAGCGCGGCGCCGCCGGCGTTGAGGAACCGGCCCGACTGCGGGTTGAGCAGCGCGCCGTCGGGCTGGGCCTGCCACACCTGGGCGCCGCTGCCGTTGCAGTTCCACAGCTGCACCGGGGTGCCGGCCGCGGTGTTGCCGCCGGAGACGTCCAGGCACCTGCCGAGGGCGCGCAGGGTGTCGCCGGTGCGGGTCCAGCTCTGCGCGGTCGTGCCGTTGCAGCCCCACAGCTGGACCTTGGTGCCGTTGGCGGTGTCGGCGTTGCTGACGTCGACGCACCGGCCGTCGGCGCCGGTGATGGTGCCGGTGCGGTCGCCGGGCGGCAGGCCGACGGTGAGGCTGTCGAGGTTCACGTGGCCGATGTCGCCGCCGTCCACCTTGTACGCGATGGTGTTGCCGCCGGTCCGCAGCGTCACCCGGTCCACCGCGTTGGCCCACGTCTCCCAGTCGCCGGTGCTGGCGAGGCTGACCTGGCGGACCTTCGCGCCGTTGACGTAGAGGCTCACCGTCTTCGTCCCCGGCGACGGGTTGGGGCCGTTGCTGTAGCGCAGGTTGACGTCGTACGCGCCGGCCGTCTGCGTCGTGACGCTGAACGTGGTCGCCGCGCCGGCCGTACCGTAGCCGGCGACGAAACCAGACCCGGTGTATCCACTGTGGTCGGTCGCGACGTGCGCGCTGCCGCTCAGGCCGGCGTGCTCCGCCTCGAGCCGGCCCGGTTGCGCCAGGGTGCCGTCGACGAGGCTGTTCAGCGTGTACCACGCCTCGGTGCTCCACAGCGACGCCCCGGTGGTGGAGGTGAAGGGGCGCGGCGAGCGCAGGTACACGACCCGGCCGGGCTTGAGGTTCGCCA
Organism: Dactylosporangium sp. NPDC050588; assembly: GCF_040654975.1. Taxonomy (NCBI): domain Bacteria; kingdom Bacillati; phylum Actinomycetota; class Actinomycetes; order Micromonosporales; family Micromonosporaceae; genus Dactylosporangium; species Dactylosporangium sp. NPDC050588. Next base: position 53,275 of record NZ_JBFAJA010000044.1, read on the forward strand.
GCTGCAGCGTCACCTTGAGCCGGTCCGCGGACAGCGTCGCGGACGTGACCGGCAGCGTCTCCTCGTCGACCTTCGGGCCGCCGTAGGCGGGCGTCGGCACATACCGCCACTGCTTCGCGACGTAGCGGGCGGCGAGCTGGGCGGCGGTCGCGGTGGACACCGGCTGCGTGTACTCCAGCTCGAACCCGCCGGCGACCGCCCGCATCGCCTTGATCTCGAACGCCGAAGCGCCGTTCGGGGTGAGCTTCTGCAGGCCGTAGGTGAGCTTGCCGTCCTGGCCCCAGTTGCCGCCGGCGCCGAGACCGCCGGCGTACAGCGCGCCGTCGGGGCCCTGGCTGAGCCGCAGCACGCCCATCTCCAGGCCCTGCGTGAGCCGGAAGACCGCGCCCTGGTATTCGCCGTTGACCTTCTCCAGGTACGCCCGCTGGATGCCGCCGTAGGTGACGTCGCCGAACAGCAGCTGGCCGGCGAACGGGCCGCTGGACAGCAGCAGCGGGGTGCTCGGGGAGTTGGCGATCTCGTTCTGCGGCAGCCACAGCACCGGGGCGGTCACCGGCTGGCCGTCGAACGGCCCGTCGGGGTTGGTGTAGTGGCCGAAGAACCGGTCCTGCTTGATGCGCACCAGCTTCGAGGCCGGCAGCCAGCCGCCCTGGTTGTCGGTGACGAAGATGTCGCCCTCCGGGCCCCAGCCGATGCCGTCGGGGGTGCGCAGGCCGCCGGCGACGTACTGCACCGCGCCCGTGCTGCGGTTGATCTTCAGGCTGGTGCCGCGGTTCGGTGAGCCCTGCGGGTCGGTGGTCGCGCCGCCCTGGTTGATGGACACCGACAGGTTCAGGTAGAAGTAGCCGTCCTTGTACAGCAGCCCGAACGCGAACTCGTGGAAGTTGCCGTCGAACGGCCACGTCGCGACGGTGCGGTACTGGTCGATCTGGCCGTCGCCGTCGGTGTCGTTGAGCTCGGTCAGCTCGTGCTTCTGCGACACGTACAGCTTGCCGTCGACGTACTTGATGCCCATCGGCTCCCGCAGGCCGGTCGCGATCCTGGTGTAGGTCACCTGTGCGGGCGACGTGGCGCCGGTGACGCCGCTGAGCAGGTAGACCTCGCCGACGGTGGTGTTGCTGCCACCCCAGGTCGTGATCGCCAGCCGCCCGTCGGGCAGCCAGTCCATGGCGCTCACCTGCGGCTGGAAGCCGTTCGGGCGGAGGTCGGTCAAGGTGTACCCGGGATGCACGGCGTTCAGCGGCAGCCCGTCGCCGGGGCTGTCGGCGGCCCCCTCGCACTCCTTGCGCCCGGGCGCGGTCACCCGCACGACCCCGGCGTCGGTGCTCAGCGCCGAGTTCGGCACGACCGTGAACCCGGTCGCGCCCGGCGGCCGCCACTCGAGGGTTAGCTGCTGCCCGCCGGTCCGCTCGAAGTAGTCGATCCGGATCGCGTGGTAGCCGGTGCTGAGGGTGACGGTGCCGTCCATGGCCGTCGCCCCGTGCAGCCCGTCGTGGTTGATGACGGTCGCGCCGTCGACCAGCAGCCGGGAGCCGTCGTCGCTGGTGAGCCGGAAGATGTACGACCCGGCGGCGGTGACGTTGACGTTGCCCGTCACCTGCGCCTGGAACAGGTCCTCGAGACCGAAGTCGGCGGCCGTGCTCCAGTCGACCGTCGGCATGAGCTTGTCGATGTTCGGCGTCTGCCCGGTCTTGAGGGTGCAGATCGAGCTCAGCGGCGTCTGCACGTCGAAGACGCGCAGCGTGACGCCGGGTTCCTGCGGCGGGACGGCGGCGCGGGCCTGCGTCGCGGGCAGCAGGCCCGCGATCAGGACGGCGGCCGCCGCGCCGAGGACGGTTCTCCTCATCGAGCGCTCCAGAGGGTAGGAGTTGTCCGGCGGCACGGTGCACCGCCCTGAGAACTCCCGCGCGCTCGCCGAAGGGCGACACGGGCACCGCGAGCCGCCACCTTTCGGTGACGGCCCTCGATGTGTCAGCCACGCTAGAAGACTTTTGCTCGAATGTCCATGACTTCTGTCGATGGGATCGAAAGTGCTGCCGGTCAGCGCCAGGTGTCGTTCAGGGCGATGCTGCCGCCCGACGGGGTGGCGACCGTACGGTTCGGGTCGCTCTCCCAGGTGACGGTGCCGGCGGCGTCCTTGCGGATGTACTTGTACTCGACGACCGCCGAGCCCGGCAGGGTCACTTGGCCGGTCCACGTCGCGTCCGCCGCCTTCGTCAGCGGCACGGCGTTCGCCGGGTTCCACGAGCCGATGGACGGCGCGGCGCCGACGAGGAACAGTTGCTGCCCCGGCTCCTCGGCGACGTGCAGCGTCACGTCGCCCTGGACGGTGGCGCCGGCCTCCCAGCCGTCCGAGGTGGACAGCCAGCCGTCGGCGGGCACGGTCTCCGTGCGGTTGGGGCGGCTCTCCCAGGTGACCGTGCCGTCGGCGGCGAGCTTCACGTACTTGTACTCCAGCGCGGTGCCGGCCGGGACCTGGACCCGCGCGGTCCACTGTGGATAGCCGCTGGAGGACAGCCGCACGCCGTTCGCGGGGTTCCAGGCGCCGAGGGCGGGGGCGTTGCCGACGAGCACGAGGCGCTCGCCCGGGGCGAGCACCGCGTACGCGGAGAACGACACCGCCGCCGCGGGGGCCGCGACGGTCCGGGAGACGCGGTGCCGCACGTCGATCGCGAGGGTGCTCAGGCCGGGCACCGTCGTGGTCAGCGCGCCGCCCTTGCCGATGGTGACGGTCGGGCCCGTGCACCGGTCGCCGCGCACGGTGCCGCGGGTGACGTCGCAGTAGACGCCGGCCGGCAGCCCCGTGTCGAACGTGCGGGTGACGGCGGTGCTCTCCCGGTTGAGCACGATGTAGCCGCGGCCCTCGCGGGCGAAGGCGATCGCGTTGTCGCCGTCGCTCCACCAGCGGCTGACCGGCGCGGTGCCGGCGGCGTTGCGGAAGCCGACGAGGCCGGTGGTCGCGGTGTCCCGTTGCTGGCAGAGCCAGCCGCCGGGGCCGCTGGTGACCCCGCCGCAGCGCACGGCGCCCAGGTCGCCGGCGGCCGACGATCCCGGCGGCCCGGCGTCGGTGCTGGTGAACCCGTAGCTGGACAGCACGAGCGGGTGCCCGTAGGGCCACGCGAGGGAGAAGGCGTTGCCGAGCGCGAAGAGCGGCCCGTCCTTGTACGTGAGGGTCGCGCCGCTCTGGTCGCGCTCGGTGTCGTGGCTGTCGACGTAGACGACGGCGGAGGCGGACGGGGAGAAGCCCCACGCCTCGCCGAACTGGTCGAGCCAGCTGAGCTTGCCGGACTTCACGACGCGGCTGATCTGCTGGCCGTACGCGTCCTCGATGACGTCGCCGACCGGCAGGTAGTCGGACTTCGGGATCGGGGCGTTGCCGAGGACCTCCTGGTAGAGGTACGCGGGCCGCTTCAGCTTGGCCTTGATGGCGGCGAGGTCGGCCGCCGGGACGTGCTTGGCGGCGTCGATGCGGAAGCCGTCGACGCCGAGGCGCAGCAGGCCGTTGAGGTAGCCGGCGATGTCGGCGCGCACGTCCTCCTGCTCGGTCGCGAGGTCGGACAGGCCGAGCAGCTCGCAGTGCTGGATCTCCCACGCGTCGTTCCAGTCGCGGATCCAGTCGTCGCCGTTGCGGCCGCAGTGGTGGAAGTCCGTGCTGTCGTACAGGCCGGGGTAGTCGTACTTGCCGAACTGGGTGCCGCCGCTGCCCACGCCGCCGGCGGTCTGGCCCGACATGTGGTTGATGACCGCGTCGACGTACACCTTCACGCCGGCGCGGTGGCAGGCCTCGACCATGCCGGCGAACTCGCGGGGGTTGCCGTAGCGGCTGTCGAGCTTGTAGCTGACCGGCTGATACGCCTGCCACCACGGATACCCCTGTGCGGGTAACTCGACGTGCTCCTGGGGCGGGGTGACCTGCACGGCGGCGTAGCCGGCCGGGCCGAGGGTGGTGCGGCACTCGTGGGCGACGTCGCGCCACGGCCATTGGAAGAGGTGTGCGGTGACGTCGCCGCGGTCCGGGGACGCCGCCGCGGGTGGGGCACTGAGCCCGACGGCGGTCAGGGCGAGGACCGCCGCGAGCATGAGGGGACGCTTCACGAATACGCTCCACTGTAGGCGACTTGCAGGAGTTGCAAGGTCTTGCAAGAGCGCCCTGATGCTAGCTTCCCGTAACGCGCCGGTAAAGACCTGTTGATCTTTGCAAGATGGCGTCGACGTTTCAGCAGCTCAGCCCGGATCTGTCCGGTGAGGAGTTGGTGATTTTTGCAAGAAGCTTGACATGTGTCAATCGGCCAGATCAGTCTTCCTCCACGCGCCGCCATGCCCCGCCAGGCTGTCACGTCGGTCGGTCCGCCGCCGCATCGATGCACGCAAGGAGCACCCCGTGTCCCGAAGAAGAGCCCTGTTGCTCGCCGTCCTGACGCTGCTGGCGTCCCTCCTCGTCGTCCCCGCCCTCGCCGCCGCGGGCACCACCGTCACCGTCTACTACAAGCCCACCGCCGCCTGGACCACCATCAACATCCACTACGCGCCCAACGGCGGCGCGTGGACGGCCGTGCCGGGCGTGCCGATGACGCCGGCCTGCACCGGCTGGTACAGCAAGACCATCGACCTCGGGTCCGCCAACGGCCTGCAGGTCGTGTTCAACAACGGCGCCGGCACCTGGGACAACAACTCGGGCCGCAACTACGCCCTCGGCACCGGCGACGTCACGGTGGCCGGCGGCGTCGCGGGCACCGGCAACCCGTGCGGCGGCCAGCCGACGCCGACGACCCCGCCGCCGACCGGCAACACCGCCACCGTCTTCTACTCCACCGCCGGCCGGAACTGGCCGGTGGTGAACATCCACTACGCCCCGAACGGCGAGGCGTGGACCGCGGTGCCGGGCGTCGCGATGAACGAGGCCGCCTGCGCCGGCTGGGTGAAGAAGACCGTCGCGCTGGGCGCCGCCACCGGCATGCAGGCGGTGTTCAACAACGGCTCCGGCACGTGGGACAACAACAACGGCGCCAACTACCGCATCGACGCCGGCACGTCGAAGGTCGCCGGCGGGGTCGTCACCGGCGGCGCGACCGACCCGTGCGCGGCCGTCCCGCCCGACACGACCCCGCCGAGCGTCCCCGGCGGCGTCACCGCGACCGCCGACCACGTCACGGTCACGCTCGCCTGGACCGCCTCCACCGACGACCGCGGTGTCACCGGCTACCAGGTGACCCGCAACCCCGGCGGGACCGTGCTCACCACCGCCACCAACGGGTACATCGACGGCGGGCTCGCGCCGAGGACCGGCTACTCGTACACCGTGAAGGCCGTCGACGCGGCCGGCAACCTCTCCGGCGCGTCCAGCACCGTCACCGTCACGACCGGCGACGCGCCGCCGCTGCCCGCCGGCGGCTCCATGCTCGGCGGCGACCCGCGCAAGGAGAGCATCTACTTCGTGCTCACCGCCCGCTTCTACGACGGGGACGCCTCCAACGACAGGGGCGGCAGCCAGCACGTGAAGTCGGGCAACGCGGCCAACAACGACCCGATGTTCCGCGGCGACTTCAAGGGCCTCGTCGACAAGCTCGACTACATCAAGGGCCTCGGCTTCTCCGCGATCTGGATCACCCCGGTCGTGCTCAACCGGTCCGACTACGACTACCACGGCTACCACGGCTGGGACTTCTTCCGCGTCGACCCGCGCCTCGAGTCGCCCGGCGCCAGCTACCAGAACCTCATCGACGCCGCGCACGCCAAGGGCCTGAAGATCTACCAGGACGTGGTCTACAACCACAGCTCCCGCTGGGGCGCCAAGGGCCTGTACGTGCCGACCGTGTGGGGCGCCCGGGACGGGCAGTGGGACTGGATGTACAGCGAGAAGGTCCCCGGCAAGACGTACAACCCGCTGGAGGAGAACGCGCTCGGCCGCGCCTACAACGGCGACCTGTGGTCCACCACCGCGCCGGCGGGCAACACCTGCCCGAACTACGGGCAGACCAACGGCACGTTCAGCCCCGAAGGCTACGCCAACCACCACTGCCAGTGGCCGAGCCCGACGGCGAAGATGTTCCCCGCCGACCTGTACCACCAGTGCTGGATCGGCAACTGGGAAGGTGAGGACGCCCGCTCCTGCTGGCTGCACGACGACCTCGCCGACCTCAACACCGAGAACCCGGTCGTGCAGCAGTACCTCATCGACGCGTACAACTCCTACATCGACATGGGCGTCGACGGGTTCCGCATCGACACGGCCGTGCACATCCCGCGGGTCACCTGGAACCGGCGCTTCCTGCCGGCCCTCCAGCAGCACCTGGTCCAGAAGTACGGTGCCGCGAAGGCGAACGACTTCTACGTCTTCGGCGAGGTCGCCGCGTTCGTCAACGACAAGTGGAACCGCGGCTCCGTCAACCACTCCGCGCAGTTCTACACGTGGAAGGAGCGGCGCACCTACAGCGCGGACGACGCGACCGCGGCCCTGGAGCAGTTCAACTACGAGAACCTGCAGGGCACCGGCAACCAGCCGACGTCGACGAACGCGTTCCTGAACGGCAACCTCTACCACGCGCCGGACCACAGCCAGTTCTCCGGCATGAACATCATCGACATGCGGATGCACATGAACTTCGGTGACGCCGCCAACGCCTTCAACAACGGCAAGGACTCCGACGACAGCGTCAACGACGCCACGTACAACGCCGTGTACGTGGATTCGCACGACTACGGCCCCAACAAGTCCAGCACCCGCTACGCCGGCGGGACGGACGCGTGGGCCGAGAACATGGATCTCATGTGGACGTTCCGCGGCGTCCCGGTCCTCTACTACGGCTCGGAGGTCGAGTTCCAGGCCGGCAAGCAGATCGACTGCGGCCCGACGTGCCCCCTGGCGAACACCGGCCGGGCCTACTTCGGGTCCTATGTGGAGGGCACGGTCGTCGCCTCCGGCTACGGCACCGTCGCCAGCGCCAGCGGCCCGGTCGCCACGACGCTGAGCAAGCCGCTCGTGCAGCACGTCCAGCGACTCAACCAGATCCGCCGCGCGGTGCCGGCACTGCAGATGGGGCAGTACTCCACCGCGGGCGTCTCCGGCGGCATCGCGTACAAGCGCCGCTACACCGCCGGCAGCGTGGACAGCTTCGTCCTCGTCGCCATCTCCAGCACCGCCACGTTCACCGGCATCCCCAACGGCACCTACACCGACGCCGTCACCGGTGACGTGCAGACCGTCACCGGCGGCACCCTCACCGCCACCGTGACCGCCAAGGGCGCCATGCGCGTCTACGTGCTGTCGCTGCCCGGCAACCCCGCGCCGGGCAAGGTCGGCACCGCCGGCCCATACCTCCGCTGACACCCCTGCCGCATCCCCGCATTGGAGTTCGTTCGTGAAGAAACGACTGCTGAGTATCGGCGCGGTCGCGCTCGCCATGACCGGCGCGCTCGCCTACCCGCTGCTGTCCGCCGACCGTGAGGCCGACGCGTCCGTCGCCTCCGACGACGTCATCGCCAACCTGTGGCTGTGGCCGTGGACGTCCATCGCCACCGAGTGCACCAACGTCCTCGGCCCCGCCGGCTACGGCGCCGTGCAGGTCGCGCCGCCGGAGGACTCGATCAGCGTGGCCGGCCACCCGTGGTGGGACATCTACCAGCCGGCCGCCTACGACCTCAACAGCCGCATGGGCACCCGGGCCCAGTTCACGGCGATGGTCAACGCCTGCCACGCCGCGGGTGTCAAGGTGTACGTCGACGCCGTCATCAACCACATGACCGGCGCCAACCAGTCCTCGACGACCGCGTACGGGCCGGCGTCGTTCACCAACAACTACAGCTACCCGAGCGCCGGATACGGGTACAACGACTTCCACCACAACCCGGGCGCCTGCCCCCAGTCGGACAACCAGATCCACGACTGGAACGCTCCTACCGAGGTCTGGAACTGCCAGCTCGTCGGCCTCTCCGACCTCGCCACCGAGACCGACTACGTCCGCACGAAGATCGCCGGCTACCTCAACGACCTGATCAGCGTCGGCGTCGACGGGTTCCGCATCGACGCGGCCAAGCACATGGCGCAGGCCGACCTCGCCGCGATCAAGGGCAAGCTGACGAACCAGAACGTGTACTGGGCGCAGGAGGTCATGCCCGGCGGCAGCGGCAACCTGTCGATGGCCGCCTACGAGGGCATCGGCGGGGTCCTGGAGTTCAACTACGCCACCAACCTGAAGAACCAGTTCACCGGCAGCATCGCGAACCTGCAGACGTTCGGGACCAGCTGGGGCCTGCGCCCGTCGGACAAGGCGACCGCGTTCGTGTCCAACCACGACACCGAACGCAACGGCTCCACCCTCAGCTACAAGAACGGCAGCACCGACACCCTCGCCACGGTCTTCATGCTGGCGTGGAACTACGGCACCCCGAACGTGATGAGCTCGTTCAGCTTCACCAACAACGACGCGTCCCCGCCCGCTTCCTCGAGCGGTTACGTCACCGCCGTCACCTGCGGCACCGGCTGGGAGTGCCAGCACCGGCAGCGTTCCGTGCGCAACATGGTCGGCTTCCACAACGCCACCAAGGCCAGCACCACCGTCGGCAACTGGTGGAGCGACGGCTCCAACGCGATCGCCTTCTCCCGCGGCGCGCTCGGCTGGACGCTCATCAACAACGGCGGCGGGTCGGTCGCGTCCCGCACCTTCAGCACCGGCCTGCCGGCGGGCGTCTACTGCGACGTCATCCACGGCGACTACACCGCCTCCTCCGGCACGTGCAGCGGCCCGACGGTGACCGTCAACGGCTCCGGCCAGGCCACGGTCGGCGCGAACGCCAAGGACGCCGTGGCGCTGCACGTCAACGCCCGCGTCACCGGCGGCACCCCGTCGCCGACGCCGTCCACCTCGTCGCCGGTGCCGGCGGGCGTCGCCTTCACGGTGACCGGCGCGCCCACGGGCAACCCCGTCTACCTGGTCGGCTCCGTCGCGGAGCTCGGCTCCTGGAACACCGCCAACGCCATCCCCATGACCGCCGCGGGCTCCGCCTGGACGAAGACCGTGACGCTCCCGGCGGGCGCCGCGGTCGAGTACAAGTTCATCACCAAGACCAGCGCCGGCGCCGTCACCTGGGAGCCGGGCGGCAACCACACGTACACCGTGCCCGCGAACGGCACGGGCACGGTCAACACCACCTGGAACGGCTCCACGGCGACGAACCCGGCGGTCACCTTCAACGCGACCGTCACCACCGTCCTCGGCCAGAACGTGTACGTGGTCGGCTCGATCCCCGCGCTGGGCTCGTGGAACACGGCGAACGCGATCGCCCTGTCCTCCGCGAACTACCCGGTCTGGTCCGGCACCGTCACGCTGCCGTCCAACACGGCGGTGGAGTACAAGTTCATCAAGAAGGACGGCTCCGGCAACGTCACCTGGGAGAGCGGCGCCAACCGCACCCTGAACACGGGCACCGCCAACCAGACCGTCAACGCCACCTGGAAGTAGTCACCTCGCCGCAGCCCGGGTCCGCCGTTCAGCGGGCCCGGGCTCAGGCCTGCGTCCCAGGTTGGCCGGCGCTCTTGGACCTGGTCTTCCGGGGGCGGGTGAGCAGGGCGACGACCACGTTGCCGCCGCCGCCGAACACGCCGGCGAGCAGGAGGATGTAGCCGTAGTCGCGCCAGGAGTCCGCCCGGCTCGCGGGCGTGCCATCGACGTCGAACACCAGCGACGGGCCCTCGACACGCACGGGCTCGCCGCGGTACATCGTCACCCGCACCGCCTTGCCGACGTGGGCCTCGGGTGAGCCCTTGATCATGGCGTCCACCGTGTAGTGCCGCCCCCAGACGTCGAGACCGGCGCGGGAGCCGGTCGCGTCGGTGACCGTGCCGTCGAACGTGAACCGGCACCGCGCCGGCGTGAAGGCCTGTTCCGCGGTGCACAGCGGCGCCGTGCGGATCCGCTCGTCAGCCGCCGAGAAGCGCCCGGCGACGCCCAGCAGGACCCCGCCGGTCACGCAGGCCAGGACGGTGACCGCGCACGCCTTGCGGAGCGACAGGAACGGTGCTTCCCACATGGGCCGATTCTTCCAGATCCGGCGACCCGGCCCGGACGTCGTGCCGGGCCGCCGCCCCGGTCCGGGCCTCAGCGCCGGGAGCGGAGCAGCCGGACCAGCATCACGCCGGCGAGAATCTGCCGGTCGCGGGCGGGAGCACCCCATCGGGCGGGAGCATCGTGATGGTCCGCGGGATGACGCCGGTCGCCGGCGGGTGCCCGCCGGTGGGGGCCGGGAACGTGCCGGTGGACGGCGGGAACGTGCCGGTGGCGGGTGCCGGCGACGGGCGGGGGATGTCGTCCGGGTTGCGGGCCGGCATGGGCAGGACGATCGACGGGTCCACGGACCGGTCGATGCGGGCGGTGGTGTCCGCGGGCGCGGCGAACAGCGCCGGCTCGACCAGCACCGCGATCCCGTCCAGGCCGATCAGCTGCCGCGCGCCGTCCGGCCACGCGTGCACCACCGCGCACGAGCGGTAGCGGACCGTCGCCCGGCACTCGCCCTCGACGATGCTGACCCCGTCGGCGCCGAGGACGAGCGAGGCGCCGGAGCCGTCGAGCGCCCGGTACGTGTGCCCGGGGACCGCGTCCGTGGACGTCGTCGGCGCCGCAGCGAACCCGGCCCAGTCGGCGCGGCTGCCCGGCGGCACCTGCAGCAGCCCCGAGCCGAGGACCTGCAGGGCGGCGTCGTGCACGTCGGCGAGGGTCACGGCGTACAGCTGGCCGCGCAGCTGGTCGAGGGTGCGCAGCCGCGCGCCGGTGAGCAGGTCGGCGGCCAGGCCCGGCAGCCGGCCGGCGGGCGCGTCGGGGTGGCGCAGCGCCTCGTCGCGTTTCGCGCGGACCGCGTCGAGGTCGGTCTGGGTGATCCGGCCGACCCGGAACCCGGCGAGGACGTCGACGAAACCGCCGACGACCGCGCCCTGCTTCTCCGGCAGCGCGTCGGCGAACGCGGTGACCACCGCCATGCCGTCGCCGCGGGGGTCGTAGGAGGCGCTCGCCGCGTAGGACAGGCCGCTCTCCTGCCGCAGCGACCGGAACAGCTCCCGCTCCAGCATCAGGGCGAACAACGAACCGGCCACGTGCCGGCGCATGACGCCGTCGAAGACGACGCCGCCGCCGGCGCCGGTGAAGTACGCCGGTGTCGCCGGCAGGATCGTCGTGGCGACCGGCACCGGGCGGAGCGTCCCGGCCGGCAGGCGCAGCCGCAGGCCCGGCGGGATCCGGTCGCCGGAGATCCACAGCACGGCGTTCGCCTGGGTGAACCAGGCGTTCGCCCAGGCCCGCACGTCGTCGGGGCCGAGCCGGTCGATGCCCCACTCGGGGTAGCTGACCAGGCCGTAGTGCTGGGCGCCGTACCGCCACATCGGCAGCATCCGGTTGACGCCGCCGCGCCCGGCCGCCTCGGTGCGCAGGATCGCCTTCTCGGTCTCCAGCCGCTGCACCGGCAGGTCGGCGAGGGAGTCGCAGACCATCTCCAGGTACGTGACGATGTCGCGCTCGCTGCCCTGCATGTGGAAGTGCGTGACGACGCTGCCGGTGGCGCCGTTGTAGTGGTAGTCGGCGACGCCGTGCCGGTGCAGCGCGAGATGCTCGACGAGGTGCGTGATGCCGATGCGGGCGGCGCCCTCGTCGGCCAGGCCGACCCGGAAGGTCAGCCCGGCGGTCATCGGGCCGGAGCTCGGCGCGAGCAGCGTCGGGACGCCGTCGACGTCGGTGCGGTGCAGCACGGGATCAGCCTCTCGCCAGCGCGCGGTCACGGAGGTTGGCGTACGCGGTCCCGGGGTTGTCGAAGTACGACGCCCACAGCGGGGTGCGCCGCCCGGCCAGGGCCCGGAAGTGCGGCGCCGCGGCGGCGTGGTCGCCGATGAGGGAGAACAGCATCGCGAAGTAGTCGTGCGCGGTGTGGAACCGGTAGCCGCCCTGGAACGCGGGGTGCCGGACGGTCTGGTCGGCGACCTGGTGGATCTGCGCGACGACGGCCGGGGCGCGCAGGAGCGCGGTGCCCTCGGCGTCGGAGTCGCAGGCATGGAACCGTTCCATGTGCCCGGCGAGGACCGTCAGCAGCCCGAGCGACCCGGCCGGGGCGGTGCGCAGCAGCTCGGCGCCGAACTCGGACACCTTCTCCCACGAGCCGCCCCACTTCGGCTGCAGCTGCTGCACGAGGTGGTATCCGGCGATGTACGCGAACGGGTGGTGCGCGCTCAGCCGGTCGTAGCGCCGGCGGGCCTCGTCGTGGCCGAGCGAGATGCCCCGGCAGATGATCATCCGCTCCAGCCACGCGTAGCCGGCCCGCGGCTCGCGCGCGGTGACCTCGATGAGGATCTGCTCGGCCCGGTTGAGGTGCTCGTGGAAGCCCGCCCACTGCTGCCGCGTGACGCTGCGGGCCCAGCCGGTCCCGCGGATCTTCCACCCGCGCAGCACGGTGCGGACCCCGAGGATCGTGTGTGCCAGCGCCCAGGCCGGGTCGCCGTACGGCACCCGCTCGAGGACCTGGTCGTCGAGCTTGTCCTCGATCTGGCCGCACGCCACCGCGAGGTCGTCGAGCGACCGCAGCCCGCCGAGGAACGCCGCCACGGCGGGCCAGTCACCCCGGCCGGCGTCGGTGGCGAGACGGCGCAGCTCGGTGAAGAGGTCGACCGGCTGGCTCTCCGGCACCGGCATGTGAAACGGCACGGCGGGCAGCATATGCGACCCGCCGTGCCCCGGATGCCCCCTGAGGGGACGGTTCTACCGCAGCCAGACCGCCGTGTCGGGCGGCAGCGTCCCGTCCGGCAGGTCGCCGCTGGACAGGACGACGGAGCCCGCCGGGACCGCGACGGCGGCGCCGGACAGGTTGACCACGCAGCGGACGCCGCCGCGGCTGAGGTCCAATACGTCGGCGGGGGAGTCGTGCCAGGTCAGCGGGCCGGTGAAGGTGCGGCGCAGGCGCAGGGCCGTGCGGTACAGCTCCAGGAACGACGACGGCACGCCCTGCTGCGACGAGGCGGCCAGGGACGCCCAGTCGGGCTGCGGCAGCCACGAGCGGCCGGTCGTCGAGAAGCCGTACGCCGGCAGGGAAGCGTCCCACGGCAGCGGGACGCGGCAGCCGTCGCGGCCGGGGTCGGTGCCGCCGGAGCGGTGCCACACGGGGTCCTGGCGGGCGTCGTCGGGCAGGTCCAGGACCTCCGGCAGGCCGAGCTCCTCGCCCTGGTACAGGTAGGCCGCGCCCGGCAGGGCCAGCATGAGCAGCGCCGCGGCGCGGGCGATGCCGGGCGAGCCGAAGCGGGTCACGTGGCGGGCCTTGTCGTGGTTGGACAGGACCCACGTGGTGGGGGCGCCGACGCTGTCCGCGGCCTCGATGCAGGCGTCGATCGTGGCGCGCAGCTGCGCGGCGGACCACGGCGCGGCGAGGAAGTCGAAGTTGAAGGCCTGGTGCAGCTCGTCGGGGGCGACGTAGCGGGCCAGCCGCAGCGGGGTGGACGCCCACGCCTCGGCGACGGCCATCCGGTCGCCGGGGTAGGAGTCGAGGATCTTCCGCCAGGCGCGGTAGATCTCGTGGACGCCGTCCTGGTCGAAGTACGGCAGCGGCTCCCGGCCGAGCAGCCCGATCTGCTGCGGGTGCCCCACGGACGGCAGGCCGGCCGCCTTCACCATGCCGTGGGCGACGTCGATGCGGAAGCCGTCGACGCCGCGGTCCAGCCAGAACCGCAGTACCGACTCGAACTCCGCGCGGACGTCGGCGTTGTCCCAGTTGAGGTCGGGCTGGCCGGGGTCGAACAGGTGCAGGTACCACTCGCCGTCGGCGGTGCGGGTCCAGGCCCGGCCGCCGAAGATGGACTCCCAGTCGTTCGGGGGCTCCTCCGGCGACGACGAGGCGGACGGCCGGAAGATGTACCGGTCGCGCTCCAGCGACCCGGGTCCGGCGGCGAGCGCCGAGGTGAACCACGGGTGCTGCGACGACGTGTGGTTGGGCACGATGTCGACGATGACGCGGATGTCCAGGGCGTGCGCCGCGGCGAGCATCGCGTCGAAGTCCGCCAGGGAGCCGAAGAGCGGGTCCACGTCGCGGTAGTCGGCGACGTCGTAGCCGCCGTCGACCATCGGCGAGCGGTAGAACGGCGTCAGCCAGATCGCGTCGACGCCGAGGTCGCGCAGGTACGGCAGGCGCTCCCGCAGCCCGATGAGGTCGCCCTCGCCGTCGCCGTTGCCGTCGGCGAAGCTGCGGACGTAGATCTCGTAGATGACGGCGGTGCGCCACCAGTTGGAAGGCACGTCGGAAGAAGGCACGGTGAAGGGTCCCTTGCGATGAAAGGCGAAAGAGGGGGGGAGCGGAGCGAACTAGCGGGCGACGATGCCCGTCGAGCCGCGGACCACGAGCTCCGGGTTGAAGAGGAACTCCGAGTGCGGGGTCGGCTGCCCGTTGATGGTGTCGACGAGGGCGCGCACGGCGGCGTTGGACATCGCCCGGACCGGCTGCCGCAGGGTCGTCAGCGGCGGGTCGGTGAAGGCGATGAGCAGCGAGTCGTCGTAGCCGACGACGGACACGTCCTTCGGCACCGACAGGCCGCGGGCGCGGGCGGCGCGGATCGCGCCGAGCGCCATGAGGTCCGAGCCGCAGACGAGGCCGGTCGCGCCGCGCGCGATGAGCCGGTCGGCGGCCGCGGCGCCGCCCTCGACGCCGAAGAGGGACAGCTCGACCATCTCGTCGAGTCCGTGGCGCTGCATCGCCGTGCGGTATCCGGTGAGCTTGCGCTGCACCGGGGAGAACCGGTCGGGGCCCGAGATGAGGCCGATGCGGGTGTGGCCGAGCGATGCGAGGTGGTCGACCGCCGTCTGGCTGGCGAGCCGGTCGTCGCAGGAGATGCAGGGCGCGTCGAGGCCCGCGACGTGCCCGGTGATCATCACGATCGGCAGGGGCCGGTCGATCAGCTTGCGGTAGCGGTCGTGGTCTGCGGTGGTGTCGGCATGCAGGCCGGAGATGAAGATGATCCCGGCGACGGACCGGTCCAGCAGCATCTCGACGTACTCGTCCTCGGTCACGCCGCCCGGGGTCTGCGTGCACAGCACGGGCGTGAAGCCGTGCTGGGCGAGCGAGGACTCGATGATCTGGGCGAAGAGCGGGAAGATGGGGTTCTCCAGCTCGGGCGTGACCAGCCCGACGAGGCCCGCGCTGCGCTTGCGCAACCGCTCCGGGCGCTCGTAGCCGAGCACGTCGAGCGCGGTGAGGACGGCCTGCCGCGTGTCCGCGCTGACGCCGGCGCGGTTGTTGAGCACGCGGGACACCGTCGCCTCGCTGACCTCCGCCTGCCGGGCGATGTCAGCGAGCCGGGCACGGGGTGGCTCGGTGGACATAGGCCGACTGTAAAGCATCGAACCGGTGTTTGTGAAAGGTCGATGCAAGGTCTTTCATTCGACGCAAGCTCTTGCTAGCGTTCGGCCACGGCGCGCGGGTGCCGTTGGAATCGCGACCCGGCATCCGCCCGTCACACCCCGCTCAAGCGCATTCCCCGTGGCTCCTTGCAGGAGACCGCGCACCACACCCTGAACACCCCGCATTTACCTGTCCGAACAGGAGATTCCCCCATGCGCATCCGCATCACGGGTGTCGTCACCCTTGCGGCTCTGTCGTTGGCACTCACCGGCTGCGGCACGAGCGACGGCGACAAGGCCGGCTCCGCAAACGCTTCCAAGGCGGCCGGCGGCACCCTCACCATCTGGGCCGACGACCAGCGGTCCGCGGCCCTGAAGCCGTTCGCCGAGAAGTTCGGCAAGGACAACGGCGTCACCGTCCAGGTCCAGGCGGTCTCCAAGGACCTGCAGACCAACTTCGTGACCGCGTCGCAGTCGGGCAAGGGCCCGGACATCGTCGTCGGCGCGCACGACTGGATCGGCAACCTGGTCCAGAACGGCGCGATCGACCCGGTGCAGCTGCCGGACGCGCAGAAGTCGGCGTTCGCCGAGGTCGCGGTCAAGGCCGTCACGTTCAACGGCCAGCTGTACGGCGTCCCCTACGCGATCGAGAACCTCGCCCTGATCCGCAACACCGACCTGGCGCCGACCGCGCCCGCGTCGATCGAGGACCTCGTCAAGGCCGGCCAGACGCTGAAGACGGCCGGCAAGGTCACCAACATCATGTCGCTGCAGGTCGGCACCAACGGCGACGCTTACCACGCGTACCCGCTGTACGCGTCCGCCGGCGGCTACCTGTTCGGGCAGAAGGCGAACGGCGACTACGACCCCGCCGACCTGGGCGTGGACAAGCCGGCCTCGATCGAGGCGTTCAAGAAGATCGCCGCGCTCGGCGAGAAGGGCAGCGGCGCGCTGACCCGCTCCATCACCGGTGACAACGCCATCCCCACGTTCACCGGCGGCAAGACCGCGTTCCTCATCTCCGGCCCGTGGGCGGTCGCCGACATCAAGAAGGCCGGCGTCAAGTACGACATCACCCCGATCCCGGCGTTCGCCGGTGGCAAGCCCGCCCAGCCGTTCGTCGGCGTGCAGGCGTTCTACGTCGCCAGCAAGGGTCGTAGCAAGGCTCTCGCGAACGAGTTCATCACCAACTACCTGACCAAGCCCGACCTCCAGGTCGCGCTGTACCAGGCCAACCCGCGGCCGCCGGCGCTCGTCGCCGCGCTCGACCAGGTCAAGGGCAGCGACCCCGACATCCAGAAGTGGCTCGACGCCGGCAAGGGCGGCGCCGTGCTCCCCGCCATCCCGGCCATGGCCGCGGTGTGGGACCCGTTCGGCAAGGCCGAGGCCGCGATCGTCGGCGGCGCCGACGTGCAGTCGACGCTGACCGCCGCGGGCAAGGCCATCGCCGAAGCGATCAACAAGTAACCATGACGACGACCCAGCGGGGAGGCGGCTCGCTCGCCGGCCCCACCATCAAGATCGCCCTGCTCGGCGCCGGGCTGGCGTTGGCGATCGCGGCCGCCCTCCCGCTGGTCGACGCCCACGCCTGGGGCTGGCTCGCGGTGCTCGCCGCGACCACCGCGCTGCTGTTCTACGTCTACCTGACCCCGCGGCACATCGCCGCCAAGTACCTCGTCCCCGGCACGATCTTCCTGCTCGCGTTCCAGGCGCTGCCGGTGCTCTACACCGCGAGCACGGCGTTCACCAACTACGGCGACGGGCACCGCGGCAGCAAGGCCGACGCGATCGCCGCCGTGCAGGGCGCGTCGGTGAAGCAGGTGCCGGGCTCCATGGAGTACGACCTCGCCGTCGCCACCCGGGAGGGCGCCATCGTCTTCCTGCTGGTCGACAAGACCGGCGCGACGTTCGTCGGCGACGGCACCGGCCTGCACCCGGCGCGGTTCACCGTCGAGGGCGGCCGGATCGTCGAGGCCGACGGCTACACGCTGCTGACGCTCGGCGAGGCCAACCTCCGCAACGACGACATCCTCGCGTTCAGCGTGCCGACCGGCGAGGGCGCCGTCCGCGCGTCCGGCCTGACCCGCGCGTACAACGGCCAGGCGACCCAGTTCTACGACGGCGGCTGCGACTGCGTCACCGACCGCGGCAGCGGCAAGCAGTGGAAGGCCGACGGCGCGTCCGGCAGCTTCGTCGCCGCCGACGGCGAGCGGCTCCCGCAGGGCTGGAAGGTGTCGGTCGGGTTCAGCAACTTCACCCGGGTCCTCACCGACTCCCGCATCTCCGGCCACTTCCTCGGCACCCTGCTGTGGAACTTCGCGTTCGCGATCGGGTCCGTGCTCGTCACGTTCGGGCTCGGCCTCGGCTGCGCCCTGGCGCTCAACGCCGACCGGCTGCGCGGCCGCAGCGTGTACCGCGTGCTGCTGGTGCTGCCGTACGCGATGCCCGGATTCGCGATGCTGCTCGTCTGGCGGGACATGTTCAACCAGCAGTTCGGGCTCATCAACCGGTTCTTCGGCCTCGACGTCGACTGGTTCGGCCAGCCGTGGACGGCCCGGATGGCGGTCATCCTCGTGCAGCTGTGGATGGGGTACCCGTACATGTTCCTCGTCGCCACCGGCGCGCTGCAGGCCATCCCGAAGGAGATGACGGAGGCCGCCACCATCGACGGCGCGTCGGTGCTGCAACGCTTCCGCCAGGTGACCCTGCCGCTGCTGCTGGTCGCGCTGACGCCGCTGCTGATCGCCTCGTTCGCGTTCAACTTCAACAACTTCAACGCGATCTACCTGACCACCGAGGGCGGCCCGTTCCCGCCCGACGACTCCACCGTGGGCGCGACCGACCTGCTCATCACCTACACGTACCGGCTGGCGTTCGGCGGCTCCGGCGCGCAGTTCGGCTTCGCCGCGGCGATCTCGGTCTACATCTTCGCCATCGTGGCCGTCGTGTCGCTGATCGGCTTCCGGCGCAGCCGCAAGCAGGAAGAGGTCTACTCATGACCAAGTGGATGCGCAGGATCGGCTGGCGGCACGCCGTCGGGATCGCCGCCCTGGTGTTCTCGCTCTTCCCGATCGTGTTCGTGGTGTCCGCGGCGTTCAACCCGGTCGGGTCGCTGAGCTCCACCGAGTTGTACCCGACCGGGGCCAGCACGGCGAACTTCACGGACCTGTTCGGCAAGACCGCCTTCGGCCGCTGGTACGTCAACTCCGTCGTCATCGCCAGCATCGCCGCCGCGACGGCCGTGTTCCTCTCGGTCCTCGCCGCCTACGCGTTCTCCCGCATGCGCTTCGCCGGCCGGCGGGTCGGGCTGATGGCGCTGCTGCTCATCCAGATGTTCCCGCAGTTCCTCGCGGTGGTCACCATCTACCTGATCTTCGCCGAGATCGGTGACTTCTACCCGGCGTTCGGCCTGGACACCCCGTGGGGGCTGATGCTGCTGTACCTCGGCGGCGCGCTCGGCGTGAACACCTGGCTGATGAAGGGGTTCCTCGACACCGTCCCGCGGGAGCTGGACGAGTCGGCGGTCATGGACGGCGCCACCCACGCGCAGACGTTCTTCCGCATCACGCTGCCGCTGATCGCGCCGATCCTCGCGGTCACCGCGCTGCTCGGCTTCATCGGCACCATCAACGAGGTCCTCCTCGCCAACACCTTCCTGCGCTCCGACGACTCCAAGACCCTCGCCGTCGGCCTGTACGGGCTGATCGCCGGGCAGCGCAACGCGAACTTCGGCATGTTCTGCGCCGGGTCGCTGCTGACCGCGATCCCGACGGTGCTCGTCTTCCAGTCGTTGCAGCGGTACATCGTGTCGGGCCTGACCGCGGGTGCGGTGAAAGGATGACGATGATCCACCACGACGGATCCGAGCTGCACGTCCCGGACCAGTCCCCGGCGCCCGGCAGCGACGTCGAGGTCTTCCTGCGCACGTCGCCCGGCGTCAAGCAGGTGCACGTCCGGTCCGTCCTGGACGGCGAGCCGCGCTTCAGCGACGCCGTCGCCGAGCGCCGCGGCGACGAGCTGTGGTGGCGGGCCACGATCCCCGTGCACAACCCCGTCACGCCCTACCGGTTCCTGGTCGACGGAGACTGGTTCACCGCGACCGGCCTTGCGGGCCACGAGGTCGCGGACACGACGGACTTCAGGCTGGTGGCACACCCAGCGCCGCCGGCCTGGATCCGCGACGCCGTCATCTACCAGATCTTCCCGGACCGCTTCGCCCGGTCGGCCGCCTACGCCGAGCGCGCCCTGCCCCCGTGGGCGGTGCCGTGCGGCTGGGACGCCCCGGTCGTCGGCCGCGGCGAGCTCACCAGCCGGCAGATCTACGGCGGCGACCTCGACGGCATCGCCGGCCGCCTGGACCACATCCAGTCCCTCGGCGCCGACACCGTCTACCTGACCCCGTTCTTCCCGGCCGGCTCCAACCACCGCTACGACGCGTCGACGTTCGACACCGTCGACCCGCTGCTCGGCGGCGACGCGGCCCTCGCCCGGCTCGCCGACGCGCTGCACGCCCGCGGGATGCGGCTCGTCGGCGACATCACCACCAACCACACCGGCGACGCCCACGAGTGGTTCCACGACCCGGCGGCCCGGGACCGCTACTACCACGCCGACGACGGCACCTACGCCGCGTGGTACGGGGTGCCGAGCCTGCCGAAGCTCAACTGGAACTCCACCGGGCTGCGCAAGGCGTTCGTCGACCCGTTGCAGCGCTGGCTGGAGCACCTGGACGGCTGGCGGGTCGACGTGGCCAACATGACCGGTCGGCACGGCACCGACGACCTCACCCACGAGGTGTCGCGGCTCGTCGCCCGCGCGGTGCGCGACGTGCGGCCCGACGCGATGCTCGTCGCGGAGCACGCCCACGGCGCGGGCGGCGACCTCGATCTCGGCGGCTGGCAGGGCACCATGAACTACGCCGGCTTCACCCGTCCACTGTGGACCTGGCTGCGCGGGCCGGACCTGGCGCTGCCGGACTTCCTCGGCGTCCCGGGCGGCGTGCCGACCCGCGGCGGCGACGCCGTCGTCGCGGCGATGCGCGCCGTCTCCGCGAGCATGTCGTGGCGGTCGTGGACGCACTCCTGGACGGCGCTGAGCACCCATGACACGCCGCGCGTGCGGACCGTCGTCGGCGGCCCCGGCCGGGTCGAGGTGGCCGCCGGTCTCCTCGCGACCCTGCCGGGCGTGCCGATGCTCTTCGCCGGCGACGAGATCGGCCTCACCGGCGCGTGGGGCGAGGAGTCCCGGCAGCCGATGCCGTGGCACGACGAGGCGGGCTGGGACCACACCACGCTGGCCCGCTACCGGGCGCTGCTCGGGCTGCGCCGCGCCCACCCCGCGCTGCGGCACGGCGGGATGCGGGTCGAGCACGCCGACGCCGACACCATCGCGTTCTGGCGGGAGACCGCGTCGGAGCGCCTGCTGGTCTTCGCCCGCCGGGCGTCCGGCCCGCCGGTGGACCTGCCCCTCACCGGTGCGGTCAACGTCTACGGCGGCGCCGCCGAGGCCCCGGCCGACGGGCCGACCTTCCAGGTATGGCAATTCATGGCAACACCGATTGACCGACCGTGATGCCTTCCCTTCACTGACTGTCATGTCTCTGCGTCGTCTCGCGCTGCCCGCCGCCGCCCTGCTCGCGATCTGCCTGATCCAGTGCTCGTCCCCGGGCACCGCGGCGGCCTACACCACCGTCCACACCGGCTCGGGGCGGCCCGCGCTCGCCCTGGCCGGCGGCCGCCTCTACGCCTCGTGGGCCGGCTCCACCTCCGGCACCTCCGGCAAGCAGCTCATCATCGGCACGTCGGTGGACGGCGGCCGCACGTTCACCAAGGACAACAGCGTCGTCGAGCGCACCCCGGAGGGGGAGGGGCCCGCCCTGAGCGCCGACGGTCCCGGCGTCCGGCTCGCCTGGTCCGCCGCCAACAATGGCAACACGCTGACGGTGGCGTACACCGGCGGCACCGGCCTGCAGTGCAGGACCGCGCTGACCGGGGTGCGGACCGACCGCTCGCCGGCCCTCGCCGCCGACGGCGCCGGCACCCGCTGGATCGCCTGGACCGGCACCGACAGCCGGATCAACGTCGCCCGGCTGTCCGGTGGATGCCCCGGCGGCTTCTTCCTGCAGGACCGGGTGACCCTCGCCGAGACCACGCCCTACGGCCCGGCGCTCGTGTTCGACGACTCCGGCGCGGAGAACGGCCTGCTCCTCGGCTGGACCGGCGCGGACGGGAGCATCAACCTCGGCACCGTCACGACCGGCTCGGCCGTGCTGACCAACCGCTCGACCGTGATCCAGCCCGGGCAGCAGCTGGCCACGGGCGGGCTCGGGCTCACGTCGCACCCGGCGGACCTGTACGTCTGGTTCCGCGCGACCGACGGGTCCGTGCGCCGCGGCTACTCCCAGGGCTGCCGGCCGACCTGCTTCTACGTGTACGCGTCGGAGCTGCGGTCGGCGTCCGCGGTCGGCGTGGGCACCGACGGATTCCACGACACCATCGGCTACTTCGACGCTCGCGGGAAGCTCAACGTGGCCACCTATTGACAGGTTGGCTGCCTATTGCGGAGAGTTCGGTCAGGACTTTTTTCAGGTCCTGAAGTTTCCGGCTCTTCCCGCCCCCCGCCAGGAGCACCCTTCATGGTCCCAACCCGACCGCTGCTCGCCCTGTCCGTCTCGTCCGTGCTCGCGGCCGCTGCCACCGCCGTCGGCCTGAGCGTGCCCAGCGCCCAGGCCGCCGCCGCCAGCGTCCAGGTCTACTGGAGCTCCGAGTCCCGCACCGCCGGCTACGAACCGAAGAACGGCAACTGGTACACCAGCCCCGCCACGGGCCTCGCCGGGACGCCCTACCAGCTGTCCCGCCAGGCCGACGTGCCCGTCGTGGCGGCCGCCGGTACACCCACCATCACCGCGGACACGAACAGCCGCTTCCAGACGATCCTCGGCGTCGGCTCCTCCCTCGAGGAGTCGACGGTCTACAACCTGTCCAGGATGAGCGCCGGCGCCCGCGACCGGGCCCTGCGCGCGCTCGTCGACCCGGCCACCGGCGCCGGCTTCAACGTCATCCGGATCACCTTCGGCACCAGCGACTTCACGTCGCACGACTTCTACACCTACGACGACGGCGCCGCCGACCCGACGCTGTCGCGCTTCTCCATCCAGCGTGACATCGACTACAACATCATCGCCACCGTCCGGCAGGCCCTCGCCATCAACCCCGACATCAAGGTGTTCGCGAGCGCGTGGTCGGCGCCGGGCTGGATGAAGACCAACAACGCCATCATCGGCGGCAGCCTCGTCACCGCCCAGATCCCGACCCTCGCGGCGTACTACCGGCGGGCGGTGCAGGCGTACACCGCGCAGGGCATCCCGATCCACGCGCTCACCCTGCAGAACGAGCCGCTGTTCTCCCCGCCGGACTACCCCGGCATGCTCGTCTCCGCGGACCAGGAGCGGCAGCTCGCCAAGGCGCTGCGCACCGAGCTGTCCGCCAACGGGCTCAGCACCCGCATCTGGGCCTTCGACCACAACTTCGCCGAGTCGGTCTCCTACGCCGCCGGCGTCCTGGGCCCGGCCGGTGCCCACTCCGACGCCTACTCCTCCGTGGACGGCATCGCGTTCCACGACTACGCGGGCGACCCGTCCGCGATGAGCACCGTGAAGGCGTCCTACCCCGACAAGGACATGCTGATGACCGAGCGCTCCGTGTGGGGCACCTCGGGTGCGGACCGGATCGTGCAGTACTTCCGCAACAACGCCACCCTGTACGAGGGCTGGGTCAGCATGCTCGACCAGAACCGCGCACCCGAGCGCTGGTCCGGCTCGCCCGACCCGACGATGCTCGTGCAGAGCACCAGCAACCGCGACACGTTCTGGGCGCTGCCCGACTACAACATGGTCGCCCAGTTCTCGAAGTTCGTGAAGCCGGGCGCGCGGCGGGTCGCCACCGGCTACGGCAGCACCGGCACCGTCACGAACGTCGCGTTCCTCAACCCCGACGGCACCCTCGTCACCGTCGTGGTCAACCAGACCGGCGCCTCGCAGGCCTTCACGCTGAAGGTCGGCACCCAGCAGATCGCCAGCACCGTGCCGGCGAAGACCGTCGGCACGTACCTGTGGGCCGGCGCCGACAGCGGCACCCCGTCCACGCGGGTCGGGCCCATCACCGGCTACGGCGCCAAGTGCGTCGACGTCGCCGGCGCGGCCACCGCCAACGGCACGAAGATCCAGCTGTGGACCTGCAACGGCACCACCGCGCAGTCCTGGACCGTCGGCACGGACGGCACCCTGCGCGCCCTCGGCAAGTGCCTCGACGTGGCCGCCGCCAACTCCGCGAACGGCACCAAGGTCCAGCTGTACGACTGCAACGGCAGCGCGGCCCAGACCTGGTCCGCACCCGGCGACGGCACGCTCCGGGCGCTCGGCAAGTGCCTGGACGCCACCGGGCCCAGCTCCGCGGACGGCACCCAGCTGCAGATCTGGGCGTGCGGGACGGGCCAGAACCAGCGCTGGACCCTGCCCGCCTGACAGATTTTCCGGGTCAGGCGCGGGCCACGGCCGGCGTGCGCCTGACCCACCATTCGAACAGCAGCGTCGTGAACGGCGGGATAGACGCCGCCGCGCCGACCGCGAGCCGCGCGAAGCCCCACCGCTCCTTGACGGTCACCCACGCCAGCGCGACCAGGTAGGCGACGAACATCGCGCCGTGGATCGGCCCGAACACCTTCACGCCGATCTCGTTCTCCACGACGACGTACTTGAAGAACATCCCGACCAGCAGGCCGAGCCAGGAGCAGGCCTCCCCGATCGCGGCGTACCGGAACACCCGCGCGGCATTGTTGTCCACCGCGACAGCCTGCACCCCGCCGCGGACCAGGGCAGAGGCTGGTCACCTCTACGGTGACCGGCCTCACGTCGCCGCCGGTCTTGGCGTGCGTCCGGACGTCAGCGGGGTGTGGCGTTGTGCATCCGGATCGCGCTGAACCGCAGCGTGCTGGCCACGACCGCGTCCCAGAACGGCCACAGGACCGGCAGCACCCTGAGCTGGATTCCGGCGGCGGCGTGCAGGGCGAAGAGGTCACCGACCGGCTCGGGCGGGCCGAGCGGCACCACCGGCTCGACGGCGACGTGCGCATGCTCCCCCAGCGGCCGGAACGGCGCCGCCGGCAGCCGGTACGCGTACAGGCGCGCGGTCCGGATCGCCTCGAGCCAGCCGTACTCGACGGCGTGCACCCGCTCGCCGCAGCCCGGGCCGAGGATGCGGTCGCGGTCGTCGCCGGTCGTGTCGGGCCCGGCCCACGCCATCGCCCGCGGGCACTGCCGCGGGAACCAGTAGTCGGGCGACCGCCGGTCGTCGACGGCCCACACGTAGGGCTCGGTCTCTTGCGCGGTCGCCGCCACGTGCGGCACGAACCTGGTGATCGTCGGGTCCTCGGAGAAGTGCAGCACCTGCCCGGGCTCGGGTCGCATCAGCCGCCCTCCTTCGATCCGCCGTGGTGGCGCTGGTAGTGCCGGGCGACGCGGGCGCGGTTGCCGCACCCGTCGGAGCACCACTCCCGGCGGGGATGGTTGCGGATGAAGTACAGCACGCAACCCGGCGCGCGGCAGGCCCGCAGCAGCGCCCGGTCCGGGCCGGCGAACAGCGCCACCGCCTCCTCCGCGATCGCGGCCACCGCGGCGAGCGCCGGGGCGTGCGCTGTCCGCACCGCCCGCTCCGGACCGGCGTCTTTGTCATCGGGGTCGGGCCAGTGCAGCTCGGACCACGAGGGGGCGCGGGCGCAGGCGCGGTTGACGACGATGACGGCGGCGGCGAGGTCCCCGGCGGACGGCCTGGCCGGCTCGCGCTCGTCCCTGGCGGACGGCCCGGCAGGCTCGCGGTGGTCGTCCCTGGCGGACGGCCCGGCCGGCTCCCGGTCGTCGCCGGTGGTGGCGGCGGCCAGCACGCGCAGGGCGTCGCGGAGGTCACGCAGCTCGGCGATGGCCTCCCAGCCGGCGATGCCGACCCCGATGTCGACCCCGGCGTCGCCGTTGGCTTCCGCCGCGGCGCGGGACCTGGGGCGCGCCTCCCGCAGCCAGCGTGCGGCGGCGGCCGGGTCGGCGATCGTGTCGTGCACACCGTCACGGTCCGCCCGGACGGTGTTCATCAGCTCGACCGGCAACGGCTCCACGTCCTAATGGTAAGGCATTGCGGAAACCATTTGGTCGTGTACTAATGGATGGAGGATTGGTCAGCCGTTAGGAAGGCGGTCGACGGTGTTCCATGAAGGGGAGCTCAGCGTCCAGGAGCGGGCCGGCGTGCGGTTCGAGGCGGCCCGGCTGAGCGGCATGCTCGCGCCCGGCGGGCTGAGCCGGGGTGCGGGCGGGTGGCTGGCGGAGCGGACCCTCGCCGCGCTCACCGGCCGCGACCGCGGCGGCAGGCTCTGGGTCTCGGCGCTGACCGGCCCGCCCGGGTTCCTGGCGGGGCTCGGGCAGACGCTGCGGGTGGCGGCGGTGCCCGCGCCCGGCGACCCGCTCCACGACCTCCCCGCCGGCCAGCGGGTGGGCCTGATCGCGATCGACTTCGCGACCCGCCGCCGGATGCGGGTCAACGGCACCCTGACCGGTGTCCTGACCGGCGTCCTGACCGTCGACGTCGCCGAGGCGTTCGGCAACTGCCCCCAGTACATCCACCCCCGACGCCTCATGAGTGCGACGACGCCGGGCGGGGGAGTGCCCGGGACGTTCACGGTGGCGGAGGCGCTCACGGCGGACGGCGAGGCCACGATCCGCGGCGCCGACACGTTCTTCCTCGGCACCACGCACCCCGACCGCGGCGCCGACGCCTCGCACCGGGGAGGGCCGCGCGGGTTCCTGCGGGCCGGCGAGGGCGGGCTGTGGTGGCCGGACTATCCGGGCAACAACATGTTCAACAGCCTCGGCAACCTCGCCACCGACCCGTCCGCGGCGCTGCTGGTGCCCGACTTCGCGACCGGCCGCACGCTGCAGCTGTCAGGCACCGCGGCCGTCGAGTGGACCGAGCCGGGCACCGGCGCACCCGACGAGGTGACCGGCCGCCGGGTCCGCTTCCACCCGGCGGCCGTCGTCACCGGCGAGCACCCCGCGCTCGTCGCCGCGGCGGACGCTCCCGACCCGCGCGGGGTCAGGCGCTGATCACGGGCCACGCGTAGGCGAGGAGCGCGAACGCGGCACCGAGGATCGCCAGGTTGAAGCCGCGGGACGGCACCGGCAGCGCCGCGACGGCGAGCAGGATGATGGCGATGAGATAGAGGACGGCCTGTGTCGACATGGGGAACCTCCGTGGGGGAACGGTTGAGCAAGCGGGTTCCCGAGGCCGCCGGAGCCGAAACACCCGCTGGCACGTATCCGGGATTCGCGCCGCTCCCCGCGGACCTACCGTCTATCTCAACAACGCAGCACGCCAACACAGCAACCAGGGGAGATGGACATGAGCGACTACGACGGCGGCACCGACTACGGTCACGTCGAGACCGGCGAGAACCACGAGGCGCTGGACCAGCTGCACCAGGTCGACGCCAGCGAGAGCAACTACGACAACCAGTTCAACGTGTACGAGCAGGACCACGCGGCCGCCGAGTCGACCTCGTTCGACCAGGGCCACCAGGTGTCCTACACCGACCCGAGCGGCGCGCAGTACGAGGAGTCGGACTTCACGTCCTACGACCACTCCGCCGCCGAGACGGACCACGTCTTCGCCGCCGAGGGCTCCGAGTCGGCGTCCTCCAGCGAGTTCCACCAGCTCGACGCCCTCCAGGCCCGCCTCGACTCCGCCTTCACCTCGATGACCGAGATCCACGGCGGCAACGGCGGCGGCACCGCCGAGCTCGGCGTCGCCTCGAACTAGCACCCGCAACCCCCTGGCGTGCGGCCGGCCACCGACGGTGGCCGGCCGTAGCCATGTCAGAGGGCGGCGAGCAGGCGGTCGACCTCGTCGGCCGTCGTGTAGTGATAGATCCCGGCGCGCACCGCGCCGCCGGTCTCGCGCAGGCCCATCGCGGTGAAGTACTCGGCGGCGTAGTAGTCGCCGGAGAAGACGCAGATGCCCTGGTCGCCCAGGCGGGCCGCGGTCGTCGCCGGGTCCTCGCCGGCGATCCGGAAGGACACCGTCGGGCAGCCGCCGGCGGGCGCGGGCAGCACCCGCACCGCGGGCATCGACCGCAGGCCGTCGAGGAGCCGTTCGAAGAGCCGCGTCTCGTACGAGTGGACCGCCGCCATCGAGCGCAGCACGCGCTCCCGGCGCGGCCGCGACGTGGCGCCGTCGAGCACCCCAGCGCCGTCGGGCGTCCCAGCGTCGTTGAGCGTCCCGGCGTCGTTGAGCACCCCAGCGTCGTCGGGTGTCCCGGCGTCGTCGGGTGTCCCGGTGTCGTCGAGGGTTGCGAGGAAGTCGACCGCCGCCGTGAAGCCGGCGAGGAGCTCGAAGCTCGGCGTGCCCAGCTCGAACCGCTCCGGCACCGCGTCGGACGACGGCAGCAGCTTCAGCACCGCCGTCCGCTCCCACTGCGACGGCGCCGCCACGCAGGCGGCCAGGTGCGGCCCGGACCACTTGTAGGCACTGGTGACGTAGTAGTCGGCGCCGAGCGCGGCCACGTCGACCGGCAGGTGCGCGGTCGCGTGCACCCCGTCGACGTGGACGACGGCGCCGAAGCCGTGCGCGAGCGCGGCGATCGCGGGCACGTCGGGGACGGTGCCGATGGCGTTGCTGGCCGCGGTCACCGCCACGACCCGGGTCCGCGCGTCGACGAGCGGCTCGAACGCGGCGAAGGGCAGCGCGCCGGTGGCCGGGTCGAACGCCGCCCACCGCACCTCCACGCCCATCGCCGACGCCAGCTGCACCCACGGCCGCACGTTGGCGTCGTGGTCGAGGCGGGTCACGACGACGTTGTCGCCGGGCTGCCAGGTCCCGGCGAGCCCGCGGGCGACGGTGTAGACCAGCGCGGTGGCGCTCTGCCCGAACACGACCCCCGCGGGGTCCGCGCCGAGGAGGTCACCGGCGGCGACGCGGGCCGCGTCGACGATCGCGAGGGCGCGCCGCCCCGGCGCGAACGCGGTCGTCCGGTTGCTCACCGCACCGCCGAGGACACCGGCGACGGCCCGCGCCACCGGCTCCGCGACCAGCGTGCCGGCGGCACCGTCGAAATGGGCGTACCCCTCGGCGAGCGCCGGGTGGGCCTGTCGGATCCGTGCTACGTCGAACGGCATACGGCGACGATAGCGGCCTCGCGGACGGTGTCCTCGAGCGCCGCCTGCCCGTCCGCGTCGAGCGCCGCCACCGCCGCCGGGTACGCCTCCGACAGGTCGACGAGCACGTCCAGCACGATCTCGTCGACGAGCGTGCCGGCGCCGACCTCCGACCGGGCGTTCGCTGCCCGCGGCGCCGGGCCGGCGCCGACCTTCGACCGGGCGCTCGCCACGCGCGGCGCGTTGACCAGCCCGGCGGCGACCCGCGCGAGGTCGGCGCCCGGGATCCGGGCGTGCGGGTCCCACGGCAGGCTCTCGCCGAACCGCTGCTCGTCGAACTCGGCGATCTTCACCTTGATGACGGTCCGCTCCTGTGGGCCGAGCGCCGCGTCGGGCCGCAGCACGACCCCTTCGGCGAGGTTCCCTTCCAGCGGCGGCAGGTGGTGTACGAGCGGCAGCCGCGTCTGGAACCTGGTCGGCACGGCGTCGACGGACGCCCGGGTGCCGCGCCCGAGCAGCGGCACCACGTCGAGACCGGCCTCGGCGGCGACCCGGGCGGCCCCGGCGTACGTCCGGTAGACGCCGGCGTCGTCGGGACGCTCGTGGTCGAGGACGTCGAAGACGGCGAACCGCACGTCGGGGGCGTACCAGACGCCGGTCTGCACCGCGGCCGCGCCGGGCGCCGGCGGCACGTCCGGGTGCGGGTAGTGGCCGCCGTAGAGCTCGCCGTACACCCGTACCGTGGCCGCACCCTCGGCAAGAGCGGATCGGGCCGCCTGCTCGAACGCGGGGCGCAGCAGCTGCCAGCCGAAGAACGGCTCGTCGCCGTCCAGCCACGCCTTGCGCTTGCCGACCTTCGTCTCCTGGCCGTCCGACACGATCACCAGCTGCGCGCCGTGGACCTTCTCGGTGGCGATCCACGGCCCGCCGGCGGACCGGCTGCTGCTGCCGATCTGCCGCGCGGTCGGGATCTTCGGGTACGCCACGTGCCGCATGTGCAGCAGTATCGCGACCCGGACCCGCCGCGGTCTCGGGGTTTTCGCGCTGTCGGTTTCTTACGTGGCGCTGATGACGCCGCCCCACAGGAGGGCGACGATGATGCCGCCGACCGCGGCGCGGTAGTAGACGAACGTGGCGATGGAGTTGCTGGCGACGAACTTCAGCAGCCAGGCGATCGACGCGTACGCGACCACGAAGCTGACGACCGTGCCGACCGCGGCCGGCCCCCAGCCGACGGTCTCGCTGATCTCGCCGGCGCGCTGCACGCCCTCCAGGGTGCCGGCGGCGGCGAGGGCGGGGATGCCGAGGAAGAACGACATGCGGGTGGCGGTGACCCGGTCGAGGTGCCGCAGCAGGCCGACGCTGATCGTCGCGCCGGACCGGGACACGCCGGGGATCAGGGCGATGCACTGCGCCAGCCCGATGATCAGCGAGTCCTTCCAGGTGACGTCCGCCTCGCCGACCTTCTGTGTGGCGAGGTGCTCGGCGAGGACCATGACGAGGCTCCACACGACCAGCGCCCCGGCGACGAACCACAGGCTGCGCAGCTCGCCCTCGATGAGATCCTTGAACAGCAGGCCGACGACCGCGATCGGCAGCGACCCGATGATCACGTTGATCGCCATCTTCCAGCCGGTCTCCTTGCGCGCCTCGGCGCTGCGCAGACCCTTCACGAACCCGGTGATGAACCGGACGATGTCGGTGCGGAAGTAGATGATCGCGGCGATGATCGCGCCGACCTGGATGACCGCGGTGAACGCCGTGACGCCCTTGTCGTCGATCGGGATGCCCATCAGCTTCTCGGTGATGGTCAGGTGTCCCGTGGAGGAGACCGGGAGGAACTCGGTCACGCCCTCCACGACGCCGAGCACGACCGCTTGCCAGATCTCCACGGGGACCCTCCTTCGTGCCGCCGACGTCCGCACGATCCTAGGCGGACCCGCCCGGCCGTCGCGCTCAGGTCCCGGGCGTGGCGTCCGCGGTGCGGCGCGGCGCCGGGTGGCGCGCTCGGGTTCCGGGCGTGACGTCCTTGCGGGGCTTCCTTGCGGGGCGTTTTTGCGGGGCTTCCTTGCGGGGCGTCCTTGCGCGGCTTCCTTGCGCGGCTTCCTTGCGCGGCTTCCTTGCGCGGCTTCCTTGCGCGACGCGGCGCGGTGCGGCGTGGTGCCGCATGGCGTTGCGCTCCGGTGGCGGGCGAGGTGCCGCGCTCAGGTGCCGGGCCGGCGTGCCGATCGTGGCGGTCATGACTGGCACAGCAGTGATCAGCGCCGACCGGGTCGCCGCCGTCGTGCTCGGCATGGAGGTCGACCGGCGCACCGCCGACCGGGAGCAGGCCGAGGCCGCCGAGCGCGCCGCCGTCGAGCTCGGCCGCGACGACCTCGCCGCTCGCGCCCGGCTCGTCATCGCCGACGCCCTCGCCCGCGGCGGGGAGCTGACCGCGTCCGCGCCGCTGCTGCACGAGGTCCACCGGTGGGCGGTCCTCGAAAACGACCAGTACGTCCTCGCGCGCACCCACTTCCTGCTGTCGATCCTGCACACCTGCCTCGGCGACAACGCGCAGGCGCGGCGGCACGCGCTGATGTCGGTGGACCACCTGCCGGACCACG
Organism: Dactylosporangium sp. NPDC050588; assembly: GCF_040654975.1. NCBI lineage: Bacteria > Bacillati > Actinomycetota > Actinomycetes > Micromonosporales > Micromonosporaceae > Dactylosporangium > Dactylosporangium sp. NPDC050588. Next base: position 84,420 of record NZ_JBFAJA010000044.1, read on the forward strand.
TGCCGCCGCTGATCCGTGGCGCGCACCTGGTCATCCTCGCCCTGTCCGTCGACGTGGTGTCGCGGGCCGACGCCGCCCCCTACCACGCGGAGGCGCTCGACATCGCCGCCGCGGCCGGCGATCATGAGCTGAGCCGTTCGGTGCTCAACAACATGGCGTACGCGGCGTACCAGGCGGGCGACGCGGACGCCGCGGGCGAGCTGGTCGAGCGGATGCGCCGCCTGGTCGAACGGACCGGCGTGCAGCTGCGCCCGCCGGACCTGGACACGGTCGCCCGCGTACAGCTGCTGCAGGGGCGGTTCGAGGAGGCCGAGCGCACCCTCCTGCCCCTGGTCGACCCCGCCTCCACCCGCCGCGACGCGGAAGGCAACATGCTGCCCGAGGTGCTGCTGACCCTCGCCGAGGCGCAGCGGCTCGGCGGCGCGCTCGACCGCGCCAGGGCCACCGTCGACCGGTGCCGGGCGCTGAGCGAGCAGCGCGGCATGGTCGACGTCGGCGCGAGGGCCCGCCGCGAGCTCGCCCGCCTGCACGCCGCGAGTGGGCGTTTCCGGGAGGCGTACGAGGAGCAGTGCCGCTACGACGAGGAGTCCCAGGCGCTCCGCTCCGCCGAACGCGAGGAGCAGGCCCGCCTGGCGCAGCTGGTGTTCGAGAGCCGCGAGGGTCAGCGCGAGACGGTCCGCTTCCGCGAAATGGCGCTGCGCGACGCGCTGACCGGCCTGTACAACCGGCGGTTCGTCGACGCGCAGCTGCCCGCCCTGCTCAGCCGCGCCGAGCAGCGCGGCGAGGCCGTGTCCGCGGCCCTGGTCGACATCGACTTCTTCAAGCGGATCAACGACACCCTGTCGCACGAGGTCGGCGACCTGGTCCTGCAGCGCGTCGCGTCCGTCATGGCCGGCGCCGTCGACGAGCCCGCCACGGTGGCCCGGCTCGGCGGCGAGGAGTTCGTGATCGTGCTGCCCGGCGCCGGCGCGGAGGAGGCGGTCGCCCGCTGCGAACGGGTCAGGTCCGCCATCCAGCGCCACCCGTGGCCCGAGCTGACCGGCGACCTGCCGGTGACGGTGAGCATCGGCGTGTCCAGCACCCCCGACGGCCGCATCACTTCGGCTGCCCTGCTCAGCCATGCCGACCGCAACCTGTACGCGGCGAAACGCTCCGGCCGCAACCGCGTCCTCGCCGACCCCTCCTGACCCCTTTCCGGCGCGCGCGACCCTTAGCATCGATCGGACGAGCCCCATACAGGCGACATCACCGGACCAGCCGATGTGGACGGAGCGTGATGCACCTGCGACGCGTTTGAAGATCGATTAGGTGGTCGGAGGTACGGTTGCATGAAAGCGGAGCCGCACCGCCCCGACGTCGACGTGCGGCCCCCGCTACGACCATCCCGGCGTCCGACGACCGTCGACCGAGCGACGTGACCCGCCCGCTCACCCGCGCCCGCCCACGCGCGTGACCGGGGGTTTGCCCGCCGGTCACGCGACCCGGACCCGGCACACGACCCGGACCCGGCAATGGTCGTAGCGGGGGCGCACGTCGACGTCGGGGCACGCCCTGACCCGGCCGGGGCTTGGCGCGTCTGGTGGCTGGTGCGGTGCTCGACAGGCTGCGTCGCCAACACCAGCCCCGGTCCGGCCCGCAGTCGCGCCTGGACCAGGCTCCGGATGCCGCTGTCCGGTCGCGCCTCAGCCGGTCGCACCCTCGGCATGGAGTGCGACCCTGGCGTGCTCCCCTACCCGTGGTGGTTCGACCCGTCGCGGCCGCCGGGCATGCGCCTCAGCCGGGCATGCGCCTCAGCCGGTCGCGCGGCTCGGCCGGGCGCGGCTCGGCCGGGCGCGCGGCTCGGCCAGGCCGGCTCACGCGACCCTGGCTGGGCACGGGGCTCGACCGGGCACGGGACCGGCCCGGGCGCGCGACCCCGGCCGGCGCGACCGGGTGCGTGGGAAGGTGTCAGCCGCGCTTGGTGACGGCCTTGCGGTAGTCGGAGTTGAGGCGGCCGATGAGGGTGAGCGGGATGCCCTTGGGGCAGACGGTGGTGCACTCGCCGGTGTTGGTGCAGCCGCCGAAGCCCGCCTCGTCGTGGGCCGCCAGCATGCCGACGACGCGGGTGTCGCGTTCGGGCTGGCCCTGTGGCAGCAGGCCGAGGTGGCCGACCTTCGCGGCGGTGAAGAGCATCGCGGAGCCGTTGGGGCACGCGGCGACGCACGCGCCGCAGCCGATGCAGGTCGCGGCCTCGAAGGCGGCGTCCGCGTCGGCCTTCGGCACGGGGGTGGCGTGGGCGTCGGGGGCGGCGCCCGTGGGGGCGCTGATGTAGCCGCCGGCCTGGATGATGCTGTCGAAGGCGCCCCGGTCGACGACGAGGTCCTTCACGACGGGGAACGCGGCGGCCCGCCACGGCTCGACGTCGATGGTCTCGCCGTCCTTGAAGTGGCGCATGTGCAGCTGGCACGTGGTGGTGGCGCGCGACGGGCCGTGCGCCACGCCGTTGATCATCATGCCGCACATGCCGCAGATGCCCTCGCGGCAGTCGTGGTCGAACGCGATGGGCTCCTCGCCTTCGAGGATGAGGCGCTCGTTCAGAACGTCCAACATCTCCAAAAATGAGGCGTCGGGCGAAATATCCGTAACGTCGTAGGTGACCATGCGGCCTCGGGACGTGGGGCCGGTCTGGCGCCAGACGCGCAGCTTGAGGTTCATTACTTGTAGCTCCGCTGGCTCGGGTGGACGTATTCGAAGTCGAGCGCTTCCTTGCGCAACACCGGCGGCTCCCCGGTCCCGGTGAACTGCCACGCCGCGACGTACGAGAACTCGTCGTCGTGCCGCAGCGCCTCGCCGTCGGGGGTCTGGCTCTCGGCGCGGAAGTGCCCGCCGCACGACTCCGCACGGTGCAGCGCGTCGACGCACATGAGCTCCGCGAGCTCGAAGAAGTCCGCGACCCGGCCGGCCCGCTCCAGGTTCTGGTTCAGCGTCTCGCCGGTCCCCGGCACCTTCACCCGCGTCCAGAACTCCTCGCGCAGCGACCGGATGAGGCTGATCGCCTTGGTGAGGCCCTCCTCGGTGCGCTCCATGCCGCAGTACTCCCACATGATGTGGCCGAGCTCGCGGTGGAAGGAGTCGACGGTACGGTCGCCGTCGACGGCAAGCAGTGCAGCGATGCGCTCCGAAACGGCGGCACGGGCCGCGGCCACGTCCGGGTGGGACGCGGAGAGCGCGGGGAACGGACCGGAGGCCAGGTAGTCGTTGATGGTGTTCGGCAGGACGAAGTAGCCGTCGGCGAGGCCCTGCATGAGCGCGGACGCGCCGAGCCGGTTCGCGCCGTGGTCGGAGAAGTTGGCCTCACCCACCACGAACAGGCCGGGGATCGTCGACTGCAGGTCGTAGTCGACCCACAGCCCGCCCATCGTGTAGTGCACCGCCGGATAGATGCGCATCGGGGTGATGTACGGGTCGTCGCCGGTGATCCGCTCGTACATCTCGAACAGGTTGCCGTACTTGGCCTCCACGGCGTCGCGGCCGAGCCGGGCGATCGCGTCGGCGAAGTCGAGGTAGACGCCGAGGCCGCCGGGGCCGACGCCGCGCCCCTCGTCGCAGACGTTCTTCGCGGCGCGGGAGGCGATGTCGCGCGGGACGAGGTTGCCGAACGACGGGTAGATCCGCTCGAGGTAGTAGTCGCGCTCGTCCTCGGGGATGTCGGCGGGGACGCGGTCGTCGCCGGCGCGGACCGGCACCCACACCCGGCCGTCGTTGCGCAGCGACTCGCTCATCAGCGTGAGCTTGCTCTGGTGCGTGCCGGACTCGGGGATGCACGTCGGGTGGATCTGCGTGTAGCAGGGGTTGGCGAACAGCGCGCCCTTGCGGTGCGCCCGCCACGACGCGGTGACGTTGCAGCCCTTGGCGTTGGTGGAGAGGAAGAAGACGTTGCCGTAGCCGCCGGACGCGAGCACCACGGCGTCGGCGAACTCCGTCGAGATCTCGCCGGTGACCAGGTCGCGCACGACGATGCCGCGGGCCTTGCCGTCCACGACGATGAGCTCGAGCATCTCGTGGCGGGTGTGCATCTCGACGTTGCCGAGCGCGACCTGTCGCTCCAGGGCCTGGTAGGCGCCGAGCAGCAGCTGCTGGCCCGTCTGGCCGCGGGCGTAGAAGGTCCGTGACACCTGGGTGCCGCCGAAGGAGCGGTTGTCCAGCAGGCCACCGTACTCGCGGGCGAAGGGCACGCCCTGCGCGACGCACTGGTCGATGATGTTCACCGAGACCTGCGCCAGCCTGTACACATTGGACTCGCGGGCGCGGAAGTCGCCGCCCTTCACCGTGTCGTAGAACAGCCGGTAGACGGAGTCGCCGTCGTTGCGGTAGTTCTTCGCGGCGTTGATGCCGCCCTGCGCGGCGATCGAGTGGGCGCGGCGCGGGCTGTCCTGGTAGCAGTACGACCGGACCTTGTAGCCGGCCTCGGCGAGCGTCGCGGCCGCGGAGCCGCCGGCGAGGCCGGTGCCCACGACGATGACGGTCAGCTTGCGGCGGTTGGCCGGGTTGACCAGCTTGGCCGCGAACTGGCGGCGCTCCCAGCGGGTCTCGATCGGCCCGTCGGGCGCCGCGGTGTCGGCGATCGGGTCGCCCTCGCTCCAGTAGTTCACTTGACCGCTCCGATCAGCACGGCGAACGGCACCGACAGGTAGCCGACGACGAGGACGACGGACAGGACGAGGGCGATCGCGCGGGCCCGGCGCTCACCGCGCGGCGTCTGCTGGCCGAGGGTGCGCAGCGCGCTGAAGATGCCGTGCCGCAGGTGGAAGCCGACGGCGACGATCGCCAGGGTGTAGAAGAGCGTCACGTACCAGCGGGCCGGCGCGAAGTCCGCGACCACGTTGCCGTAGGGGTGCTGGGCGTCGCCGACCGGGTTCACCGTGCCGGTGGTGAGGTCGAGGATGTGGAACACGACGAACAGCAGGATGATGACGCCGCCCCACCGCATCGTGCGGGCCGCGTAGCTGCCCTGCACCTTGGGGCGGTGCGCGTAGCGGACCGGGCGGGCGAGCCTGGCCCGCCGGGCGAGGACCACCGCCGCCGCGATGTGGCCCACGACGGCGAGGGTGAGCCCGCTGCGCTGGATCCACAGGTACCAGGTGTGCGGCAGCAGCGGGGTGCCGATGTCGCGCAGCCAGTGGGCGTAGTGGTCGAACGCCTCCGCGCCGACGAAGATCTTCAGGTTGCCGGCCATGTGCGCGAACAGGAACAGCACGAGCAGCAGGCCGGTGCCCGCCATGAGGAGCTTCAGGCCGACGGACGACCTGCGCTTCTTCGGTTTCATGGGCGCCGCGATGGGCTTGACCGCTGTATCTACCGCCACGGGTTCGACGGTAAGGACCGCCGTTTTCATTCGTCCAATGCATGAAGCACCCAGTCTCGATAGCCGTAGGCTATGAGTGTGCAGCTACAACAGCTCCGATACTTCGTGTCAGTGGCCGAATCGGGACATTTCACGCGTTCGGCCGAGGCGCTGGGAGTGAGCCAGCCGACACTGAGTAAACAAATTCACACGCTCGAGGCGACGCTCGGCGCGCCCCTGTTCGACCGCTCCCGGGGCGGCGTCATGCTCACCACCGCCGGCGAGACCCTGCTGCCGCTCGCCCGCCGGATGGTCGCCGACGCCGACGCCGCCCGCGACGCCGTGCAGGAGGTCGTCGGGCTGCGCCGCGGCCGGGTCCGCCTCGGCGCCACGCCCAGCCTCTGCACGTCCCTCGTCCCGGCGGTGCTGCGCCGCTTCCACGCCGCCCACCCCGACATCGCCCTGCACGTCGACGAGGGCGGCTCCCAGGACCTCGTCGCCGGGCTCGTCGCGCACCAGCTCGACCTGGCCCTCATCGTCGCCTCCGCGCACGGCACCGACCCCGCCCTCGACGTCGTGCCGTTCCTGCGCGAGGACCTCGTGGTCGCCTCCGTGCACCCGCTGCCGACGATGCTCACCCTCCGTGAGCTGCGCGACACCCCGATGGTGATGTTCCGCATCGGGTACGACCTGCGCGACGTCACCATCGAGGCCTGCCGGCGGGCCGGGTTCACCCCGCGGTACGCGGTCGAGGGCGGCGAGCTCGACGCCGTCCTCGCGTTCGTCGAGGCGGGCCTCGGCGTCGCGCTCGTGCCCAGCATGGCCCTGGTGAACCGGCCGCTGCTGCGCGCCACGCCCCTCGCCGCGCCCGGCGTGCACCGCACCATCGCCCTCGCCAACCCGCGCGGCGCCGTGCTGTCCCACGCGGCGCGAGCACTGCGTGCGATGCTGCTGGAACAGACCGTGCAGACCCCCGGGGTGCGGCGCGTGCAAGCGCTAGAGTCCCCGTCAACCGAGGTCAGGGGGAGGCCGGGGTGAACGATTTCCACGTCGATCCGAGCGGGATGCGGGCACTGAGCGGGATGCTCGCGGGGGCGGGCGGCGACGCCCGGGACACGCTGGACTACACGCGACGGCACTGCTCGCTCAGCTGGGACCGCCGAGGGCTGCTGATGCTCGTCGCCGACCCGCACGGCAAGGCCTACGACCGGGTCACCACCGCCCTCGGCCGGCTGCGGGACCTCAGCGACGGCGCCGCCGACCAGGTCGCGCGGGCCGCCGGCGGCTACGCGGCGGCCGACCGCACCGCCGCGGCCGCCCTCGACGCCACCTATGCCGGCGCCACCGACCCGCGAGGGCTGCGCGGCACGCTGCACCAGTCACGGCCCGACCTGCTGCCGTCGCGGACCCCGTTCGCCCATGCCGCTCCTGTACTGGCAGCGCCCGTCTACGAGCCGCAGACCGACGCGTTCACGCTCAACCCGCTCACCGACCTGCTCAGCCCCGCCGCGTGGATCCGGCAGGTGGCGGTGTGGCTGTTCGGGGTCGACCCGTTCGAGCCGTGGCTCACCGCGTACAGCGGCGACTGGCGGGCCTATGAGCACTGCATGCACGCGTGGCCGCACATCGGCGCCGCCGCCGGCACGATCGGCGGCAACCTCGTCACCGGCGCCGCCGACGTCACCGCCGTCTGGCGCGGCAACGCCGCCGAGGCCGAGCAGGAGTTCCAGCTGCTGCTCGGCGGCGCCGCGACCGCCCTCGGCCCGGCCTGCGCCGAGTATGCGCGGCTCTACCCGCTCGCCGTCGACGCGTGCCGGCAGCTCTACGAGGCGACCGGCGGCCTCGTCGAGCAGCTCATCGACGCGCTCATCATCGTCAGCGTCGCCGGCGTCGTCGGCACCGCCACGATCGAGACCGGCATCGGCGCCCTCACCGGCTACGCCACCGTCGGGTTCTACACGTGGCAGGCCATCCGCCTCTATCAGGAGATCTCCCGGCTGTATGGCGCTGCCGAGACCACGTTCCGCCTGATCGCGGCCCAGATCGAGGCGGTGCGGGCGGGCGCCGAGGTGACCCGCCTGCCGTCCCTGCCGCCGTACCGCCACCCGGCGGTCCCCCGATGACCGCCGACCCGGTGGCCCGGGCGGTCCTGCGCCGCCTGGCCGAGCTGCGCCCGCCGGACGACCCGTTGCACGCCTTCGCCACGACCGTCCTGTCGGGCGAGGCGACCCTGCGCGCCGCCGCGACCCACCCCGCCTTCACCGAAGCCTTGGAAGCGACGCTGGAGGCCACGCTCGAGGCCGCCCTTCACGAGGCCTCCCTCAACGAGGCCCGGCAGCGGACCGTCCCCCGGGCGAGGTAAGGCGCGAGGCTGAGTGGGCCGTGATCCGGCGGGCGCCCCGCGGGTCAGGTGTGGTGGACGACGGCGTGGCCGGTGTCGACGTTGACGGTGATGGTGCGCGGCGACGACTCGTCGCGGACGACGTCCACATCGGACAGACCACGGTCGCTGCGGACCGCGTACGTGGCGCCGGACGGCACCCGCACGTCGACCTCGCCGGTGTCGACGGTGGCCACGACGTCGGTGGGGGAGGTGGCGTGGGCGAGCTCGATCCGGCCTGAGTCGACGACCATGCGGTACGTGGCGCCGCGCAGCCCCGACCCGGTGACCTCGCCGGTGTCGACCACCGCGGACGCGTCACCGGCCAGGTCCCGCAGCGTCACTTCGCCGGCGTCGATACGGATCTCGGTGCGGGTCGCGGCCGGCACCGTCACCGTCAGCGTGACCTCACAGCGCCGGCAGCCGGTGGACGTCAGCTCCAGCCGGCCCGCCTCCATGCGATGCGCCGCCTGCGGCGCCGCGCCGCCACTCGGCCACCGCCGCCGCTCGACCACGGTCACCGGCCCGTCACCGGTCTTGACCGTGACGTTCACCGCGTCACCGGTGACGACGAGCGCCGCGACGGGCTCCTCGACGCGGTACTGCCGCGACGCCGTCTCCCGCGGCCCGAACCCGCACCCGGCGACCGAGACCAGCAGCAACACCGCGACCGCGGCGGTGGGAACAGCACGCATCGTCGTCCTCCAGGATCCCGGACACCAGGATGTCGAGGCCCACAGCCTCCCCCGGATCCCCCGGCACCACATGCGGGTTCCTCACTGAACCTGCCCCTAAGGGTCCACCGACCCCGCCCGGCACCGTCGGTCGTGAACCACGACGGCGGGTGCGCCGCCGGCGGTTGGTGTGATGTGGGTGGGTTGTGAAGCCAGCGACGGTGTGGAAGCACCGGATGACGCCCTCGACGGCAATCGCAACGCCGATCTCCACGCCGCCCGGCTTGATCGAAGGACGACCGCGACCGCCATCACGACCGCTACCGTCCTTCGATCATCGCGCCGCTGTCAGCGCATGGTGCGGGAGAGGCATCGCTCGGACAGATACGAAATGTCGGATAAATTCTGGCGCTTGCGCCTGGATTTATCCGGGGGGAGCTCCGAAGAGAAGCGCTGGGGAGGTCCGGGACCTGTCGTGGAAAGTGCTGTGCGGCGCCCGGAAAAGACCGGGCGCCGCAGCAGGAGTGGAACCGGTCAGTTGGCCGGTGGGGGAGGCGGGACGGCGCCGCCGAGGACCGAGGGCGGGGCGCTCTCGTCGTCGCTCCACACCATGTCGTCCTCGGTGAGCCAGGTGTCGTACGTGTCTTCCTCGTCGCCGTCGCCGTTGCGGGCGGCGCCGCGCTGGCCGAGCATGCCGTCGCGGCCGGGGACGCCCATGCGGTTGGTGCGGCCCGCGCCGGGGCCGCGCTCGCCGCCGGGGCGGGCGCCCGCGGTGCGGCCCGTCTCCCGCATGTTGCCGGGCGTGGTGCGCTGGCCGCTCGTCGGGCCGCCGTCGTTGCGGCCCGCGCCCGGCTGGCCGAGGACGCCGCCGGCGGGGACGGTGCCGGCGAGGCTGGTGCCGATGCTGAGGCCGGGCGCGCCGCCGGAGCCGCCGACCGAGACGATCTGGCCGGCGAGGGCGGTGCCGCCGAGGAGAGCGCCGGCGCCGATGACGCCGGTCTCGACGCCGAGCAGCGACGTGCCGGTCTGCGGGTCCGCGGTCTGCGTCTGCGACGGGTCGGCGCCGGGGCCGCCGCCGGGACCGGTCGACACGGGGACGACGGTGTCGGTGGTGTTGGTCTTGCCGCTGCCGGGCGCGTGCACGCCGGGGCCGCCGGACGGGGAGTGGACGCCCGGGCCGCCCTTCGGGTCGACCTCGGTGTGCGGGTCGCCGCCCGGCAGGCCGATCGGCGGCGGCAGCGGGTCCATGACCGCGTTGTTGTTGACGGCGTAGTCGGCGGCGAGGTTGGACATCAGCGTCACCATGCGCTGCTGCGCTTCCTTCTTCTGCTGCTCGTCGCGCTGGTGCCCCAGGTACCCGCCGATGAGCGCGCCGGGCAGGCCGGCGATGGCGCCACCGCCCGCGGCGCCGCCCCACATGCTGTCGTTGTCGTCGGTGTCCTCGGGGTTGTCCGCGTTCTTCTGCGCGACCCGCAGCGCGCCGCCGATCGAGCTCAGCGCGGTCTTCACGGTGCTGTGGTCGTCGGCGAGGCCGGTGGAGAAGGCGCTCACCAGGCCGAGGCGCTGGCGGTATTCGGTGCCCGCTTCGCCGGCCCAGTCGAGCTTCAGCAGGTCCTTGTCGATCTCGCCGGCGATGTGCCGGGCCGTCGTCTCGGCGGAGTGCCAGTCGGCGGACACGCCCTCGACCTGACCGGGGTCGCCCGCCATGAGCTGGTCGTAGAGCTCACGGTGGCTCTTGCCCGCATAGTGCGCCGTGTACTCATTGCTCATTGGTCGGGCCCTCCAGGGTGAGGGTCACGTCGCCCAGCGCCCGGCGGATCTCGGCCTGCGTGGCCGCGTTGCGCGACTCGGTGGTCTTGTAGTTGCGGATGATGCTGTCCGTGGCGCTCTGCGCCGCCTCGATGGCGGAGACCAGCCGGTTGGCCCGGGCCACGTGCTGACGGTGCACGCGGTCGTAGTCGCCCCCGGTGGCGTGCGCGTCCTGGAACGTGCCCAGCGCGGGCTTGCTCATGCCGTTGAGCTTCCGCACCAGCGCCTTGGCGTCGGTCAACCGGCTGTCGAGCCGGCTCCGGAACTCCTCAAGGGTGAGGAGGTCGACTCTGTTCGTGCCGTCGCCCATCAGATCCCCGTCTCGGTCCTCGTCCTTGTCTTCGGTGCCGTGAAGTCAGGCTACTGGGTCGATACCAGTGAAATCGACCCTATCCGATCGCCGTCGCCGCCGCGCGCCCCGCGTGGCCTGCGGCGCCCGTCTGCCCGACCGCGTGGTGGACGGGCTCGCCGGGGTCTTCGGCGTGGTCGCCGACGGGGACGACTGAGCCTTCGACGTGCTGCTCGGCGAGGGTGTCCTCGTCGAGCCCGACGTCGGCGCCGGGCTCGCCGGCACGACGAACTTGCGGGCCACCTCCGGGTCGAGCACCGGGCCGCGCGGGATCAGCGACAGCAGGCTCGACGGCACCCCGACCGGCGTGACGCCCTCGTAGCCGAGTGCCTTCATCGCCTGCACGTCGCCGCTGTTCTGCAGCGGGTACCGGATGCCCTGGTCCGTGATGAGGTACACGGTGCCGGTCGCCGTCCCGTCCGCCCCGGGCAGCGCCTGCGCGAGCGTGCCGCGGCCCTCGGGCAGCGTGACCTGGTCGGCGATCGTGCCGGTGCGCTGCTTGGACAGGTCGGGGTCCAGGGCCAGCTGCTCGGAGCCGGGCCCGAACAGCGACAGCCCGAGGGTCTGCCGCCCGCTGCCCACTGCCGCGCCGAACTGCGCGCACACCGTGGTCTCCGACGTGTCGTCCTTGATCGTCGGCTTGGCCTGCGGGAAGCCCTCCGGCTCCACCGGCGAGCCGAGCGCCTGCGCCGCCTGCGCGGCGGTGATGTCCGTGGCGGGCTTGCCGCTGGCCAGCAGCAGCGCCGCGGACACCTCGCCGATCGTCGCCAGCCCGGTCTTGGTCAGGACGTAGTACTGCTGGCCCTGCTTGTAGACGGTGCCGACGTCGGCGGCCGAGCCGGCGACCTTCTTCGCGCTCGGCTGGCCGTTGCCGGGCAGCTTCAACGGCGCCAGGTCGGGGCCGGACGTGATCGCGTCCAGCAGCGCCCGGTCGATCTGCATCGGCCGCACCGACGCGAGCTCCAGCGCGGTCAGCGTCGTGCGCTCGGCGATGCGCAGCCGGTGGTCGTGCCACAGCAGGTACAGCGGCAGATCCCCGCTCGCGGACGTCGTCACCAGCAGCGCCTCGTCGCCGAGGGGGACGCCGCCGGACGGCGTGCGGCCGATCACGAGCTGGGTCCCGGCGGTGCCGGCGACGGAGACCTTGACGCCGCACACGTTCCACGGCAGGCCGACGAGCGCGTTCTTCGGCGGCGGCGGGTCGGGGGCGTCGCGGATGCCCACCGGCGGGCCGACGGGCAGGCTCACCAGCGACTTGTGCGACATGGTCCGCACCTTGGGGCTGGGGTTGCCGACGATCAGCCGGGCCGACGTGAAGTTGAGCACGGGGTGCAGGCGGCCCTCGATGAAGACGTACCGGGCGCCGCTCTCCCGCTCGATGACGATGTCGTTCTCCTCCGGCTTGCCGCCGGACGGGTTGATGAAGCCGTAGACGCCGACGACGGCGAGCACGATCATGCCGACGAGCAGGCTGCCGAACAGTGACATCCCGAGCCGCCGCACCGGCAGTTCGTTGCTCTCGGGCTCGCCGGACAGCATCGCCGAGACGATCCGGCGCGTGACGAACCGGTACGCCCGCACCTGTTCGTATCGCGCGACCATGCCTGGCGCCTCCCGCCTTGCCGCCGTGCCCCGTGCGCGGCCGCGCACCAGCGGCGCCCGGCTGCCCCATCACCGAGTGGCGATCGTAGCCGGTCCTGCTCCGCGCCGTTGACCGCGCCGGTGCCGCACGCCGGCGACCTGACCAAGGACCGCCCGGCCCGACCTGACCGAGGACCCCGCCCCGGCGCGGCCTGACCAAGGACCGTGAACCGCCCGGCGCGGCCTGATCGAGGACCATGGACCCCCCGGCGCGGCCTGACCGAGGACCATGGACCGCCCGGCGCGGCCTGACCAAAGACCGTGGACCGCGCGGCTCGCGCCGTGCGGGCGCCAGGCGGGCGAGCTGACCGCGGACCGCGCGGCGAGGGCTCCGCCCGTACACTGTGGGCGCCTCGGCTCGGACCGGATCCTCGGCGGGCGCGTCGCAGCGGAGGGAGCACGGGAACAGGTGACATCGGCAACGGCTCAGGGCAGGCCACCCGCGGGCGGCCCCGGCCCGGCCCCCCAGCCCATCCCCGGCGGCCGTCCACCGGAGCGCAACGCCCCGGCGCAGCGGCTGCGTCCGGCCTCCGGCAGGCCCGGCGAGTTCGGCACCGTCCAGCTCGTCGCGATCGAGGTCTCGGCCGTCGCGGTCGGCGCGGCCGTGTTCGCCGGCAACCCCGTCGCGATCGGTGTGGGCGCCGCCGTCGCCGTCGGTGCGCTCGCGGTCGGGCTGAGCCGGTCCGGCGGGCGCTGGGTGTATCAGAGCCTCGGCCTGCGCGCGGCCGTGCGCCGCCGCCGCAAGGCCGGTGCCGCGGCCCTGCCCGCCCCCGCGTTCGAGGTGTACGGCTACGACGACCGCGGCACCGAGCTCGGCATCGGGCAGGACCGCGACGGCTGGTTCATCGCCGTCGCCGTCGGCGGCGCCGACGAGATCCTCGGCCGGCGGCGCCCGGCGCTGCGCCTCGACCGCCTGCTGCGGCTGCTCGACGAGGGCACCGCCCGCCCGTCCGCGCTGCAGCTGGCGAGCCTGCGCACGCTCGCGCCGGCCACCGGCCCCGCGCCCAACAGCGCCGCCGCCAACTCCTACCGCGAGCTGCTCGCGCTCACCACCGGCCGGCAGACCGGCCCCGCCGCGCACCTGACGTGGGTCGCGGCGCGGCTCGACGCGGCCGACGCGATCGAGGCGGCCGCCGACCGGGGCGGCGGCGTCGACGGCGTCCACCGGGCGCTCGCCGCGATGGCCGGCCGGCTCGGCAAGGCGCTCAACACCGCCGGCGTCCCGTTCCAGGTCCTCGACGCCGCCGCCCTCACCGCGGCCGTGCACGCCTCCTGCGGCCTCGACGGGCTGCCCGACGGCGCCCCCGTCACCGCCCGCGAGCGCTGGCAGGGCTGGCACGCCGCGGGCCGGGAGCACATCGCGTTCGAGGTCGAGCAGTGGCCGGCGCCGTTCGACCCGGCCGCGGTACAGGCGCTGATGAACGTCCCGGCCGAGCACCTCGTCGTGTCCGTCGTCGCCGCCCGCCGCGGCGCCGCCGTCGGGCTGCGGACCGTGGTGCGGGTCATGGCCGCCCCGGACCGGCTCGCCGCGGCGGTCGGCACCGTCCGCGAGTACACCAAGACCCTCGGTATCAAGCTTCGCCCGATGCACGGCCAGCACCAGCCGGCCGTCTACGCGTCGGCACCGACCGGCGGAGGCACCCCGTGAGGCGGCGACCCGGCAGCGGAGGGCTGGAGCTCACCGGCGACCAGAGCGTCGTCGGCGGCGTCTCCCTCGCCACCGACCCGGGCGGCATCGTCCTCGGCTTCGACCAGCACCAGAACCCGGTGACGCTGCAGCTCTTCCGGGCCGAGCCGACCCGGGTGCTGCTCATCGACCGCGGCTGGGTCGAGCGGCTGCTGATGCTGCGGGCGCTCGCCATCGGCGCGCGGGTCGTGGTCCACACGCCGGACGAGCCGCTGTGGGCCGGCTTCGGCGAGTCCGTCACCGGACGCACCGACCTGTTCCACGCCGCGCCGCCGTACCAGAAGGTCGAGCTGCCCGGGACCGTCGCCGCGCCGGTCCTCTTCGTCGCCGAACGGCACCCGCTGAGCGTGCCGGACCTCGGCCCGTGGCAGGCGCTGCTGACCGTCGCCGGCTGGTTCGGCGAGTACGTGGCGCAGTCCCTGTTCGAGGCCGACGTGGTGATCCTGCGCCGGCTCACGGAGCGGCAGCTGGCGGCCGCGGCGACCCTGATGCGCCTCGACGCGATGCAGGCCGCGACGCTGCAGGCCACCCCGCCGGACGGCCTCGTCGTCTACGAGGCCGGCTCGTGGCAGTACCTGCGGCTCGCGACCACGCAGATCGAGCAGCAGCTCTTCGGGGCGCCGCAGTGAGGGCGCGGGTGTTCGCGGCCCTGGCCGTGGTCGCCGCGGGTGTCGCTCCGGTACTGGTGCCGCCCACACCGGCGAACGCCGAGACGATGCGCGACCGGGAGTGGTACCTGAAGACCCTCGACGTCGCCGCCGCGCACCAGGTCACGGCGGGCGACGGGGTCGTCGTCGCGGTCCTGGACACCGGCGTCGGCAGCCATCCCGACCTCGACGGGCAGGTGCTGGACGGCACGTCGTTCATCGGTGAGGCGGGCTCCTTCCGCACCGACAACGACGGCCACGGCTCGGGCATGGCCGGCGTCATCGCGGCCAAGGGCGGCAGCGCCGACCACCTGCTTGGCATCGCGCCGAAGTCGAAGATCCTGCCGGTCCGCGTCGCGTCGCGGTCCTCCGCGATGGGCCCGACGAACATCCCCGAAGGCATCCGCTGGGCGGTCGACCACGGCGCGAAGGTGATCAATCTCTCAACCGGCGGCACCGTCATCGACCGCACCGCCGAGGACGCCGTCCGCTACGCCCTCGGCCACGACGTCGTCGTGGTCGCCGCCACCGGCAACGTCGCGGAGTTCCCGTCCGGCAGCGGCGTGATCGCCCCCGCCCGCTTCCCGGGTGTCGTGGCCGTCTCCGCCGTCGACCAGAGCGGCAACGCCTGGTCCGGCGCCATCCGCGGCCCCGAGGTCGTCCTGACCGCCCCGGGGGTGGCGATCCCGCTGGTCTCCGCGTCCGGCGGCGGCCGCGTCGTCGGCTACTACCCGGCCGCCGACGGCACCAGCGCCGCCACCGCGATCGTCTCGGGCGCCGCCGCGCTGATCCGCGCCAAGTACCCGCAGCTGCCGGCGAAGGACGTGATCCAGCGCCTGATCGCCACCGCCGACGACGCGGGCCCACCCGGGCGCGACCCCGACTACGGGTACGGCCGCCTCAACCTGGTGAAGGCCCTCACCGCCGACGTCCCGGCCGTCCCGGCGAACCCCCTGGCCGCGCAGTCCGCCGCCGGCGACGCAGGCGAGGAGACGGGCAGCGGTCCCAGCCCGCTCCTGCTGGCCGGCGGCGCGGGCGTCCTCGTCCTGCTCGTGGCCGGCATCGGCGGCTGGCTCCTCCTGCGCCGCAGGGCCTGACACAGCACCCGACGCCGATGTACTGACGAGCGGCGCCGCCGGGCCGTGCGGTGCGGCGGCGGTCAGCCCTCGCGGATGGTGCGGATCCAGCCGTACAGGCCGCTGACCCAGAAGGCGAGCGGGATGATGCCCAGGATCAGGATCGTCTCGAAGATGTCCAGGGTGCGGCCCCACATCGGGGACCGGCGCTTCTCGGCGCCGGCCACCGCGTAGGCGATGACCGCCGCCGCCACCGCGAGCGTCGCCGTCACCCCCACGGCGAGGCGGAGCACCTGGTCGGCGGCGGCGTAGGCGCCGACGGCGACGACCGCGAGGGCGACCAGGCCGGAGACGAGCAGCGGGATGCGCTGGCGGCGGCTGATGAACCAGCGGGCCCGGGCGACCATGACCAGGCCGAACACGGCGGCCAGGGACGCGCCCGGCACGCCGCCGTCCCAGGCGAGGGTCAGCGACGCCAGGCCGCCGATGACGGCGAGGGCGCCGAGCATCCCGGCGAGGATCTCGTCGGCGCGCTCGCTGAGGGCGAGGACCTGCCGGCTGGAGACCATCTCGGTGTCGGTGCGGATGTCCGCGGCGTCGGTCGGCACGGACGGGATGGGCAGGCCGGCCAGGCGGTAGGAGAGCATCGGCATCAGCGGCAGCGTCGAGAAGGTCAGGGCGGCGACGACGGCGGCCGCCGCGGCCGGGGACGCGTCCCAGATCATGCAGACGAGGGCGGCGGCGCACAGGGCGACGGCCGCCATGCTGGTGCCGAGGAAGACGGCGACGGCGGAGGCCACGCCGACGGTGGCGACGGCGGAGGCGAGCAGGATCGCGGTGCCCGCGACGAGGACGTTGGCGGCGCTGAGGTCGGTGAGGCTGTGGTCGCCGGCGAGCAGGAGCAGGCCGCCGACGCCGGCGTACGCGAGCGCGACGATCCCGAAGACGACGCCGGTCCGGCTGTTGCGCAGGGCCCGGGACAGCACCGCGGCGGCGGCCAGGAGCAGGGCCGCGACGCCGACGCCGACGATGCCGGCGGGCAGCTGCGGCGGGCCGGAGAACAGGACCATGACGGCGCCGACGACGAGGGTGGCGACGCCGACGGTGAGGCCGAAGCGGCGGGTCGAGGCGGGCCGCCAGCGCCCGGCGCGGTCCTGCGTGGAGGTCGCGACGGCGTCGACGACGTCGTCGAAGATGGGTTCGGTGAACTCGTCGCCGCGGGGTCGCAGGTACAGCATCTCGCCGTCCTCGACGTCCAGCTGGATCGGCGTGCGGTCGATGGGCATCGGCGCGCCGCCGAGCCGCGACAGCACCCAGCCGTCCCGTCCGGCGGGGTCGTCGGCGAGGCCGTCACCGGCGTACCGCAGCACGGTCGGCAGCAGATCGGCGAGCGGCACGTCCGAGGGCAGCGCGAGGTCGACCCGGGTCTTCGGTGCGACGATCGTCACCCGGCTCATCCCGCCGCCGGTCGTAGTGGCCACGTCACAGATCCCTTCGATCGGAGCCGCCCCGACGCCCGCAATGCAACTGCGGGTCATCGCGTCCTGGGCAGACTACATACGATGGCCGCATCACGCGGTGCCCCGCCCTGCCCCTCCGGGTGCGATCACGGCGCCGCGCCGTACAGGAGGAGACACGTGAGCACCGTCGTCTTCCGCAGGCCACCCCGCCGTCCAGGGCCTCAGCTGCCCCGCGGCGAGCTGCTGCTGGAGTCGCCGCCGGAGCTTCCGGAGCGGCTGCCGAAGGGCTTCGGGCAACTGCTGATGATCCTGCCGATGGTCTGCGGCGTGGGCGCGATGGCCTTCCTGTACACCGGCGGCGGACGCGGCTCGGGACCCATGATGTGGATCGTCGGCGGGCTCTTCGGCGTGTCGATGATCGGCATGGCGATCGGGTCGATGAACTCCGGCGGCGGCGACTCGAAGGCCGAGCTCGACGCGGAGCGCCGCGACTACATGCGCTACCTCGCCCAGGTGCGGCGGCAGGCCCGGCGGGCCGCGGCACAGCAGCGGGCGGCGCTGCTGTGGCAGCACCCTGCGCCGGACGTGCTGTGGTCGGTGGCGGCGTCGAAGCGCCGGTGGGAGCGGCGCGCGACCGACGACGACTTCGGGCAGGTGCGGATCGCGCTCGGCGCGCAGCGGCTCGCGGTCTCGATCATCCCGCCGGAGACGAAGCCGGTCGAGGACCTCGAGCCGATGACGGCGATCGCGCTGCGGCGGTTCATCCGCGCCCGGCAGACGGTGCCGGACCTGCCGATCGCGGTGTCGGCGCGCTCGTTCAGCCGGGTCGTGCCCCGCGGTGACCGGCAGGTCGTGACGGATCTGGTCCGGTCGATGCTGTGCCAGCTCGCGACGCTGCACTCGCCCGACGACGTGAAGATCGCGGTCGTCGCTGCGCCGGAGCGGCGCGGGGAGTGGGAGTGGGTCAAGTGGCTGCCGCACGCCCAGCACGACCGGCAGACCGACGCGGCCGGCGCGGTGCGGCTCATGTTCGACTCGATGACGGACCTCGAGGAGGTGCTCGAGGACGAGCTGCACAGCCGGTCGAGGTTCGCGCCCGAGCTGCGCCCGCTGACCACCGCGCCGCACCTGGTCGTGGTCGTCGACGGCGGCGAGGTCGCACCCACCTGCCAGCTGCTCGGCATCGGCCTGCAGGGCACCACGGTCGTCGACCTGTCCGGCACGGTGCCGCGTGACTCGGGCCGCTGGCTGCTGTCACTGCAGGTGACCGCCGAGCAGATCGCCGCCGACCAGGGCAAGAAGGTCACGCCGCTGGGCCGGCCGGACCGGCTCAGCGTGATCGCCGCCGAGGGCCTCGCCCGGCAGCTGGCACCGTTCCGGCTGTCGCAGCAGACGACGTCGGAGGAGCCGCTGGCGCGCAGCATCGAGCTGCCGGACCTGCTCGGCATCGGCGACGCCGCCGCCGTCGACCCGCTGCTCACCTGGCGCCCCCGGCCCAACCGGGAGAAGCTGCGGGTGCCGATCGGCGTCGGCCCCGACGGGCAGCCCGTCGACCTGGACTTCAAGGAGTCCGCGCAGGACGGCATGGGCCCGCACGGGCTGATCATCGGCGCGACCGGCTCCGGCAAGAGCGAGCTGCTGCGCACCATCGTCGTGTCCCTGGCGATCACGCACTCGTCGGAGGAGCTCAACTTCGTCCTCGTCGACTTCAAGGGTGGCGCGACGTTCGCGTCGCTGGACGTGCTGCCGCACACCAGCGCCGTCATCACGAACCTGTCCGACGAGCTGCCGCTGGTCGACCGCATGCAGGCCGCGCTCAACGGCGAGATGGTCCGCCGGCAGGAGCTGCTGCGCGCCGCCGGCAACTACGTGTCACGGTTCGAGTACGAGAAGGCGCGCCTCGCCGGTGAGCAGCTGGCGCCGCTGCCGAGCCTGCTCATCATCTGTGACGAGTTCAGCGAGCTGCTGGCGGCGAAGTCGGAGTTCATCGACCTGTTCGTGATGATCGGCCGCCTCGGCCGGTCCCTCGGCGTGCACCTGCTGCTGGCCAGCCAGCGTCTCGAGGAGGGCCGCCTGCGCGGCCTGGACACCCACCTCTCCTACCGCGTCGGCCTGCGCACGTTCTCGGCCGTGGAGAGCCGCGTCGTCCTCGGCGTCCCCGACGCGTACGAGCTGCCGAGCGCCCCCGGCCACGGCTACCTGAAGACCGACACGACGACGATGACGCGCTTCCGGGCCGCGTACGTGTCCGGCACCTACCGCCAGGCGGGCCTGGTGCCCAGGTCGCAGGCGACGGTGCGGATGCAGATCGTGCCGTACGGCACCCAGCACATCCCCGTGCCGGTGCTGCCCGCGGACGAGCCGGAGGAGGAGCCGGAGGCCGAGTCCGGCCGCGGCGAGAGCATGCTCGACGTCATCGTCGGCAAGCTGCGCGGCCGCGGCGCCCCCGCGCACCAGGTGTGGCTGCCGCCGCTCGGCGAGCCGGCGACCCTCGGCGAGCTGCTCGGCGCGCTGACCGTCGACGAGCGCCGCGGCCTCGTCGCGACCGGCTGGCCCGGCGCCGGCCGGCTGTCCGCCCCGGTCGGCCTGGTCGACCGGCCGTTCGAGCAGCGCCGGGACCCGCTCGTCGTGGAGCTGGACGGCGCCGCCGGCAACGTCGTGTTCGTCGGCGGCCCGCAGTCGGGCAAGAGCACCGCGCTGCGCACGCTGATCAGCTCGCTCGCGCTCACCCACAGCCCGTGGCAGGTCCAGTTCTTCTGCCTCGACTTCGGCGGCGGCGCCCTGCGGTCCCTGGCCGGCCTGCCGCACGTCAGCGGCGTCGCCGGCCGGCGGGAAGGCGAGGCGGTGCGGCGCACCGTCGCCGAGGTGACCGCGCTGCTCGACGAGCGGGAGGCCCGCTTCACCGAGCTCGCCGTCGACTCGATCGCCTCATACCGGCGGGCCCGCAACGCCGGCGAGGTCACCGACGACCCGTTCGGCGACGTGTTCCTGGTCGTCGACGGGTGGAGCGCGATCCGCGAGCACTACGAGGAGCTCGAGGCCCGCATCACCTCGGTCGCGGCCCGCGGCCTCGGCTTCGGCATCCACGTTGTCCTCGCCGCGAACCGCTGGGGCGAGGTCCGCACCAACCTCCGCGACCTGCTCGGCACCCGCATCGAGCTGCGGCTCGGTGACCCGACCGAGTCCGAGATCGACCGGCGCTCCGCGGTCAACGTGCCGGAGCGCACCCCCGGCCGCGGCCTCACCCACGACAAGCTACACTTCCTCGCCGCGCTGCCCCGCATCGAGGGCGGCGAGGGCGTCGACGACCTGGCCGCGGGCGCCGCGGAGCTGGTCCGGCGGGTCCGTGAGAGCTGGCCGTTCCAGCCCGCGCCGCCGGTGCGGCTGCTGCCCAAGATGCTGCCGCGGGTGGAGCTCGCGAAGCTGGTCGAGCAGCGGCCCGCGGTGCCCGGCGTGGCGATCGGTATCAACGAGACGCATCTCGCGCCGGTGCATCTGGACTTCGCCGCCGAGCCGCACCTGCTGATCCTCGGCGACGCCGAGTCCGGCAAGACCTCGCTGCTGCGGCTCATCGCCCGCAGCATCATCGAGACGAAGACACCGCACGAGGCGCGGCTGTTCGTCGCCGACTTCCGCCGCGGCCTGCTCGGCGTCGTCGACCGCGAGTACCTGCTGGACTACGCGCCGTCGCACTCGGCGCTCAACGAGATGATGCCCAACATCCGGGGCGCCATCAACGACCGCCTCCCGGGGCCGGACGTCACCGCCGAGCAGCTGCGCAACCGCAGCTGGTGGCGGGGGCCCGACCTGTACGTCCTGGTCGACGACTACGACCTGGTGGCGCTGCCCGGCAACAACCCGCTCACCCAGCTCATGGAGCTGCTGCCGCAGGCGCGGGACGTGGGCCTGCACGTGATCCTCACCAGGCGGGTCGGCGGTGCGTCACGCGCCCTGTACGAGCCGGTCATCCAGCGCCTGCGCGAGCTGGACGCGCCCGGTTTCCTGATGTCCGGCAGCCGCGAGGAAGGGCCGCTGTTCGGTGACCTGCGGCCCAGCCCGCAGCCGCCGGGGCGCGGTACCCTCGTGCGCAGAAGCGACGGCAGGCAGCTCGTCCAGACCGCCTGGGTCGATCCTGTGCCATGATGTTGGCGGTTCAGGGCTGCGCAATCTTGCGGGTCTCCGATACCGTCGCAGGGGAAACACCATCGTCGATGACCGCGGTGCCACCGTACGGGGGCTTTCCAAGTGCCTTGTCCCGCGGGACGGACTGAGAAGGGGTGAATTGGCGTGACGCAGCCGACGAGAGTCGATGCAGCGACCATGCACGCTGCCGCGAAGGACGTTCGTGCCACGCACGACACCGTCAACGGCAAGCTGAACGACCTGCGGGGCGCGATCGATGATCTCGTCGCCGCGTGGAAGGGTGAGGCCTCGTCCGGCTTCGCGCAGGTGATGACCCGCTGGGACCAGGACTCGGTGAAGCTGCTCACCGCCCTCAGCGACATCGCCGACCTCCTCGACAAGGGTGCCAACACGCACCAGGCCAACGAGGAGCAGCAGGCGGCGATGATGAACAAGTACGGCAACTCACTCAACTACTGACGGCCTGAGAGGCAGGGACTAGGGATGTCGTACTTCCAGACGAACTACGCCCAGATGGAGACTGCTTCGCAGACCATCCAGGGCATCTCCAAGACGATCGACACCGAGCTGGACACGCTGCGCCAGCGGCTGCAGAACATGACCTGGGACGGTAAGGACCGCGAGGCCTACAACGCCCACCAGGCGAAGTGGGACTCGGCCGTCCAGGACATGAACAACCTGCTCAACGAGATCGGTGGCGCCGTGGGGATCGCCCGCGCCAACTACATCACGACCGAGATGAACAACGCTCAGGTCTGGTAATTGTAGCCACGACCGCTGCATCTGGTCGGATCGGCGTGGCACCGCGGCCGATCCAATGGATCCCCGAGGAGCTCCAGTGGGGCAACTACGGCCGGATCTGGCAGGAGATCCCGCTCGGCACGTACCTGGGCAACTCGCT